>JBKKAS010000074.1:0-10492 GCA_046714595.1 Pyrinomonadaceae bacterium
GAGCGGGGCAAGAACTCTTTCCTGTCTTTTTCTTGCACGCTGCGTCTTTGCGGGAAAGTACTTTATGAAGGCATACGAAATCCAGCAGTTTGGCATCGACGATCTCGCGCTCGTCGAGCGCGACGAACCCCGGCCGGGTCCGGGTGAAGTGCTTGTGAAGTTTCGCGCCGCTTCTCTGAACTACCGCGACATCATGGTGGCCAGCGGAACGTATAATCCGCGCATGAAGCTGCCGGCCGTCCCATTGTCAGACGGTGCGGGCGAGGTCGCGGCCGTTGGCGATGGCGTTACGAAATGGAAAACAGGCGATCGTGTAATGCCGACATTCGTACAGCACTGGATCGACGGCGACACGAGTGAAGAGAAGCGGCGAACATCGCTCGGAGCGGGATCTCAATGGGATGGTGTGCTGCGGGAATTTGCCGTGTTTGGCGAGGGAGGCCTGGCGCGGATACCCGACCATCTCTCGTATGAAGAGGCGTCGACGCTGCCGTGCGCAGCGCTTACGGCGTGGCATGCGCTCGCGGTTTCAGGAAACCTTAAAGCCGGACAGACGGTGCTCACTCTGGGGACCGGCGGCGTCTCAATATTTGCACTGCAGTTGTCGAAGCTGTTCGGAGCTCGGGTGATCGCGACGACCGGCAACCAGAAAAAGATCGCAAAGTTAAATGCTATCGGCGCGGACGATGTTATAAATTACAAGACTCGTGAAGATTGGGACGCGGCTGTACTTGAATTGACGGGAAAGAAAGGAGTCGACCATGTGGTCGAGGTCGGCGGGTCGGGAACACTCGCCAAATCGCTGAATGCAGTTCGGCTCGGCGGACACGTGGCGATGATCGGTGCGTTGACGGGTCCGGGCGATTTCGATCCTGTTACAGTGTTCATGAAAGCAGTACGACTGCAGGGGATCTTCGTCGGATCGAGAACTATGTTTGAGGATCTGCTGAAAGCGATCGACGTAAATAAATTAAAGCCTGTCATCGACAGGGTCTTCGAGTTCGATTCGGCTCGCGAGGCGTTGCGGTACATGGAGAGCGGTGCGCACTTTGGCAAGGTTGTCATCAAATTCTAACGATGGAGAATTACCTAAGATCGACGGAGTTCATAGACAGCGATAACCCGAGTGTTCGCGAGTTCGCGGAGCGGAGCGTTGCAGAAGCGGCGACCGATACAGAAAAGGCAGTCAGTCTTTACTACGCGGTCCGCGACGGATTTCAGTACGATCCGTACGTGCTCGATCTCCGACGCGAGTCTCTCCGGGCGAGCACACTGCTTACGAAAACGCGCGGCTACTGCGTGGAGAAGGCGATCCTCCTCGCGGCTTCGGCACGGTCGGTCGGTATCCCGTCGAGACTGAGCTTCTACATCGTGCGGAATCACATAGCTACTGAGCGTCTGGCAGAAGCGCTGGAGAAGGATTACCTCGTATTTCACGGTGCAGCGGAGATGTATCTAGAAGAGAAATGGGTCAAGACGACGCCGGCGTTCAATAAGAGGCTGTGCGATTTTCTGGGCGTTGAACCCATCGAGTTTGATGGTACAGCGGATGCGATTTTTCAGGAATACGATCGCGAGGGAAACGTGTTTATGGAGTACTTGCACGACTATGGTGCGTTCGACGATATGCCGTACCAAATGTTTCTTGACGAACTCGACAAACACTATCCGCATCTGACTCGAAACCCGCGCTTCGAAACCGAAGATTTGGTTTATGATTTTAGAAGATAGTACGCCGCGTTTAGGCGTTAATTAAGGAGACAATATGTCAGAAAGAAAAGCGACAGCAGAGTGGAACGGCAGCTTAAAGGAAGGATCGGGAAAGATCGCTTTAGGCAGTGGTTTGTTTGAGGGAGCATTCTCATTTGCAACGCGGATGGGCGACGAACCCGGGACAAATCCTGAAGAGCTTCTCGGTGCTTCACTGGCCGGGTGCTATGCGATGGCGTTGAATGCGACCTTGGAGAAAGAAGGGAAGCCAGCGCGATCGGTGCACGCCGAGGCTAAAGTTTATTTGGGGAAGGACGACGCCGGTTTCAAAATCAATCGCATCGATCTCGAAGTCGAAGCGGAAATTGACGAGATCGAGGACGCTGATTTTCAAACCATCGCTGAAAATGTAAAGAAGGCTTGTCCGATCAGCAAGGCGCTCGCCGCGGTTCCCATCGAACTTACGGCGACGCTGACTCGCTCATCCGCCGCTTAAGGTGGTGAGATCTGCGTTTTAACGCTGCGATTTGCGCTTCGATAACGCTTCGCTATAATTTAGGTGTAATTGATTGGAGATTTATATGGCTAATTTCGCAAGGGATATTACGGACAGTAATTTTGAGAAAGATGTGCTTGGAGCGGACAAGCCTATCCTGGTGGATTTTTGGGCGGAATGGTGCGGACCGTGTCGCATGATCGCTCCGTCGGTCGAAGCCGTCGCCGAAGAGTATGGTGAGAAGGCCGGGTTTTTTAAGATGAACGTGGATGAGAATATGAACGTACCGCAGCGTTACGGTATTCGCGGGATCCCGACACTCATTCTGTTTAAGGGCGGCCAGGAGCAGGAACGAATTGTCGGCGCGGTTTCGCGCGACGCGATCTCGAAGGTCGTTGGCAAATACGTTTAAGAAAGCTAAGAGTTATTGAGCGGACGTCTCGTCGGATTGTTGATCCGGCGGGACGTTTTGCTTGTAAGCGTTCCGGCTTCGATGTATTTTAGCTACGTACACGAGGTTAGTTGTTGAACAAGCAAGATAGCAGGAGAGCGATATGAATTTTAAGCAGTTTTATCTGGGATGTCTCGCACATGCGTCGTACTACATCGGCTCCGAAAGCGAGGCCGCGGTGGTAGATCCGCAGCGCGACGTGCAGCAGTACCTCGACGAAGCGAACGCGAACGGACAAACGATCAAGTACGTTATCGAAACGCACTCGCACGCGGATTTCGTGAGTGGCCACATTGAGCTTGCGGCGAAATCAGGCGCCGAAATCGTCTACGGATCACGGGCCGATACGGCGTTCCCGACTTTGAAGGTATCGGACGGAGATTTCTTGATGGTGGGAAACATAAAGCTCAGCTTTATGGAAACACCCGGTCATACGCCGGAGAGCATCACGGTGGTCGCCCGCGACACCGGGAATATGGACTCACCGCTGAAAATGTTCACCGGCGATACGCTTTTCTGCGGTGACGTCGGCCGCCCGGACCTGATCGGTTCGAAGGGTTTCACATCGGAGCAGATGGGCGGGATGCTTTATGACAGTCTTCGCGAGAAGATCCTTTCTTACCCGGACGCCACAGAGATCTATCCCGCTCATGGCGCGGGATCGCTTTGCGGTAAAGCGTTATCAAGTGAGACATGGTCGACACTCGGCGCTCAAAAAGTCTCGAACTACGCGCTGAAGCCGATGAGCAAGGAAGAATTTATCAAGATCGTCGCCAGCGACCAGCCACAGGTCCCGGCGTACTTTCCAAAAAGCGCCGAGCGAAATCTGGCGGGACCGGCGAGCTTCGACGATCTTCCTAAGCCAAAAGAATTGTCGTCCGACGAAGCGGCCAAGTTCGACGGTGTCGTTCTTGACGTGCGTTCGGCTGAGGCGTTCGGTGCCGGGCATATTCCGAATGCGATAAACATCGGGCTGTCAGGAAAGTTTGCGACCTGGGCGGGGACTTTCGTAACGGTCGGAACGCCGCTCGCGATCGCGGCCGCAACGACCGAGCAGGTTGACGAGGCATTCATGCGGCTGGCCCGCGTCGGCCTTGAAACGGTCACGGGTTATATCCGGATGGAGCGCTATCAGGGCGAGCTTAAAACGGTCGATCAGGTGCCGGTCGCGTCGGTAAATGAGCTGACGCAAGCTGGGATAGAGGTGCAGTTTGTCGATGTCCGTCAACCGGGTGAGTATGCGGCCGGCCACGCTCATCGTGCCAGCAATCTTCCCCTGAATACTTTGTCGGATAATATCGACAAGCTCGACCCCACGCGACAGACGTTTGTAATATGTCAGACAGGATATCGCTCCAGTCTTGCGACGAGTCTGCTTGAGAACGCCGGTTTTAGTTCAGTCTGCAATGTCGCGGGTGGAACATCGGCATGGATCGAAGCTCAATTTCCTTCCGAGGCTGAGGCACAAAGCGCATAAAAAAGGCGGCTCGTTTGAGCCGCCTTGTTAAAGTTGCAGGTGCCAAAGGTTAGAGAGCGGGCCGCATCTTAGAGCCGCCGCCGCCATTCCACTCTGCGACGGGTTCATCACCCATCTGTCCCCATTCTCTAACCAACAAGACATTATTACTCGATTGTCTGACGTAGAAGAAGTTCATCGTCGGGTCTGCATTCGGCCGCCAAACCGCGATGTCTTGTTTGCCGTCACCGTCGTAATCGCCCCACGCTCCGGAGTCCAGATTTGGATCACCGAAAACGATAGGCGTTGCGCCGGTACCTCCACCATCCCGCTCAAGGATGTACCAGTGGGCTTGGTTGCCTACGAAGCGGACGACCGCAAAGTCGGACTTGGCATCACCATCCCAGTCACCCGGGATAATGTTGTCGGTCGGCAATCCCCAGTTGATATATTCCACGCCCCCGTCCATCGAACGACGAAGTACAAACTGTCCGGCGCCTCCGTTGTCCCTTCTGACACAAAAATCAAATTTTCCGTCACCGTCGAAATCGCCGGGGTACGCGAAGATAGTGTTCGAGGTACCCGAGCCCCAGGGCACATAAGTAATGTTACCGCCGGGGTTACTGAGACTGCCGCGATAAAAGAAAGTACATTGTCCCGGACCCGGTGACGGGCACCGAAACGTCGCCGGATCAGACTTGCCGTCGCCGTCATAATCACCGACGATCCTAGGATCGTCACCGCTCTGACCGAACGTTACGATACGGACTGTATTCGTTCCACTTTGCAGGATATAAAATGCGGCAACGGTTGCGGCTCCGCTTCGCCAGACCGCTATGTCATCCTTGCCATCACCGTCAAAATCTTCAGGGATAACATGGTCGCCCTGCAGTCCCCACGCGATGACGCTGGTCGTTGTGCTTCCATTAAAACTCAAATACCAATGCTTCTGACTCAAACCCAAGGCTTTTTGATCGGCTGGCGTATTTGTGTCGCGCGTCACCGCAAAATCGGTTTTGCCGTCGCCGTTGAAATCGGCGTTGGCTCTATTTGCCACCGTTACGCCGTCGTTGGTGACCTGGATATCGTCGATCCCGACCCATTCGTCGTTACCGACCGCGTTCGTTGTCATGATTCGGACTTCCACCAGCGACTGATTGTTTGCCGCTGCCGGGATCGTCACGTCCACGGCCGTTACCTGCGTCGCGGTGCTGACGGTCGTCGCATCGGCGATATAGCCTCCGGGGATATTAGAGAAGTCGCCGGCGCCGCCGACCCGGAACTGGGTGTTGATCTGTTGCGTGGCGTTATCGATCGAGCCGTCAAGATCGCGTGCGTTATAACGGACACGTATATTACTTTGACCTGTGGTGTTCAGGTACAAAATGATATACGGCGCGTCCGCCGTTCCCGACCCGTTCAATGCGATCGAGGGATTTGTTATAACGTCAAACTCTGCGACTCCGCCGTTAGCCAACGTGTCCGGATTAGTTTGATTAGCTATTACGTCCACCGCGACGGCCGCAAACGGATCCAAAAGAGAACGTGGGTCCACACCAGTCGGCGAAGCGGCTGTGTAATCCCCAAGAAAACCAACGATGCCCGGAATGGGCGACCAGTCGTCGTTTGCGGTGATCAAATTGGTCGTCCAGTTTTGACTGAACGGAAGGGTTTGCGGTGTGTTGTTCGCGGAAACCGAAACGCCGTGAAATCCCGCAAGGAAGAAAGTGCCGGTAGCTAAAAGCGTGGTGAGACACCATAGCTTTTGAAGTTTTTTCATATCATCTCCTGTTTTGGATGGAGCTGGTTCACGGCAGTGGGGAATGATCACGAATGAAACGCGCGAGACCGAGCTCCGAAATGCGAAAGAGCTTGCAAAAATATTGCGAATCTTTTACAGAAAAGGTGCAATTAGCTTAGCACAAAACACCTGACCGACTAACTTAAAAGACTGTTACATCGGCCATCCTCATGGAAAATCTCGCCCTCGTGGGGGATTTTTGATAAACTCGAGCGAACCCTGAAAGTGCGAGGATCTTTTATGAAGTCGGGAACTCTGTGTCTGCTGTTTTTATTGGCGATGAGTTTTGGGAGGTACGTGCCCGGACAGGACAAGGCGCCGCCGAAGAGCGAAGATGACGAAGTCCTGCGCGTCGATACCGAGCTGGTCGATGTTCCGGTCGTCGTAATAGACAAAGCCGGGAAACCCCTCCTCAATTTGAAGCAGAACAACTTTGCGGTCTACGAGGACGGCAAGACGCAGGAGGTCGCGGACTTCGCGGCGGCGAGCGCACCTTTTGAAGTCGCGCTTTTGCTCGACACCTCCGGATCGACACGGTCCGACCTGGTGTTGATACAGCGCGCCGCACAGAGTTTTATCGATTCACTAAGGCCGGGCGATCGCGTCTCCATCGTCGCGTTCAAAACGGGTATAAATGGAGACCGGAAAGTTGCCACGCCAGATCTGGTAAGCGAACTGACGGACAACCGGCCTTCCTTACGATCTGCCCTGGAGCGCGTTTCGACCAGCCAGGGAACGCCGTACTACGACGGACTTATCCAGGTCGTGGATAAGGTTTTCGGTAAAGAGCCGAAAGAAGAGTTCCGCGGAAGAAGGGCGCTTGTCGCCCTGACGGACGGCGTTGATTCAACGAGCCTCTTGAGTTTTGACGAAGCGCGTGAAGGGCTGGAAGCGTCGGGAATAATTTCCTACTTCATTCAGGTAGACACGCGGCCGTTCTTTGAGGAGGGCATCATGGCGTCTTGTGAGGGAGAACATACGCGCTTCTCGCAGGCCCAAATGCGACGCTACTATCGGAGCTTCGGTTCAAGGTCCAACGTCGAGCAGACGACCGACTTCTGTAAGCTGGGGGATTTTGAAAAACTCGCGATCACTAAAAAGCTTTACGAGATCGCTGAGTTCGAAATGAACTCGATCGCGAGGAAGTCCGGAGGTAAGGTGTTCCCGGCGGGCGATCTTACTGATGCGCGTTTGGCTTTCAAAAGTGTCGCTGCTGAGATCGGCACAAAGTACAGCCTCGGTTATTATTCTTCGAATGGAAAACGCGACGGGAGCTATCGAAAAATTCGCGTCGAGCTCCGCGGCCTTCCAGCCGGAGCCCAAGTTCGTGCGAGAGAAGGCTACACAGCTCCGGGAAATTGAACGTACAATTAACGCTAAATTTACGCAGCTGCGATTCGTAATTCGAGGTCACGTCTAGGGCCAGGCTCATTTAGATCCGGCGGAGAATCGGTAGCGCTTCAATCTCAGAAAGTTTCCGTGCCTTTCCGTGTATTCCGTGGTTCATGGCTTAGAGCAATAACCACGGAATACACGGAAGGCACGGATAAGAGATAATTCCGCAGTTGCGAATGGACCAATCGACCGATCGACTTCTAATCATGAAATCAAAATTCAAACGCGTCTGCCTGTTGGTTCTTGATTCTGCCGGCATCGGCGAAATGCCTGACGCGGCCGAATGGGGCGACGCGGGAGCCGACACACTTGGCAATATTTTGAAGAGTAGAAAGGTTGAGCTGCCGAATTTGCAGAAGCTGGGTCTCGGGAATATCCGTTCGCTTTCGGGCCTACCACCCGCCGAGGATCCGTCCGGTTCATTCGGAAAATGCGCGCTGCTGTCTAATGGAAAGGACACGACGACGGGACACTGGGAGATGGCCGGAATAGTCTTGACGAAAGCGTTTCCAACCTACCCCGGCGGATTCCCGCCCGAGATCGTGGACGAATTCATCGCGCAGGCAAAGGTTCCGGGAATTCTCGGCAACATACCCGCGTCAGGTACCGATATAATCAAGGATCTCGGTGAGGAGCATGCCAGGACCGGGAAGCCGATCGTGTACACGTCAGCAGATTCCGTTTTCCAGATCGCCGCCCACGAAGAGGTCATCCCGGTCGAACGTCTCTACGAGATCTGTAAGATCGCGAGAAACATTCTCGACGGTGAGCACAAAGTCGGCCGCGTAATCGCTCGCCCGTTCCTGGGCACCGTTGCCGACAATTTCACACGCACCGAAAATCGGCATGATTATGCTGTTCCGCCTCCGCACGAAAATCTATTGCCGTTGCTGAAAGCGAAAGGACTTGACGTAGTTTGTATCGGCAAGATCGCGTCGATCTACGACAACGTTGGCGTTACCGAAGACTTGAGCGCCAAAAATAATGAGCAGACAGTAGATCAAACGATCAATGCGTTGCGGGCCGAATCGACCGGATTGATCTTCTCGAATTTGGTCGACTTCGATATGCTTTACGGCCATCGCCGCGATACCGAGGGTTATGCACGCGCCCTCGAGCGTTTCGACGCGCGGCTACCGGAGATCCTCGCTGCGATGCGGGCGGACGATCTTCTGATAATGACAGCGGATCACGGCAACGACCCGACTAAAGACGGCAGCGATCATACGCGCGAATATGCTCCGCTAATGGTTTACGGGAGATCGGCAAAGGCAGGTGTGGATCTTGGTACACGGGAAAGTCTCGCGGACATCGGACAAACTGTCGCGGAGAATTTTGGTGTGAATCTTAAGGCCGGGGAGAGTTTTCTAAAAAAGATTTGACGCCTTCTTTAAAACGCGGAGACCGCGGCCATCGCAGAGGTAAAATCTTCTCACTCTGCGATCTCCGCGGTCTCTGCGTTAAGATGCTTATCAAATCCACGAACTACCAACGGTTGCCGCCGCCACCGCCACCGCCACCGTCATAACCACCGCGACCGCGGTCACGACCGCCACCACCACCGCCATAACCACCGCGGCCGCCGCCTCCTCCTCCACCACCGCGACTTTCCTGGGGCTTGGCTTCGTTGACTTTCAACTCGCGTCCATTGACCTCTTTACCGTTAAGCTCGGCAATGGCGCGTTCGCCGTCTTCTTTGTTCGCCATTTCCACAAACCCGAAACCGCGCGAGCGGCCCGTTTCACGGTCTTCGATCACATTGCAGGATTCAACCGCTCCGATTTCGCCGAAAATATCGTTTAGATCCTGATTACTAGTATTGAAGGGAAGATTTCCCACATAAAGTTTCATTGACATTACTTTTTAATTTGCCCGCATTGTCGGGACTTTCCAGAAGAAGCGTCGAAGCGGTGCATCAAACGAAGACCGGATTTCGGATACTCAACAAACTGAGAGCTACTTCTACGTTTTCAAGGGACCCGCTCTCTAACTTATCCAAAACCGTTTAAGACGAAGCGCATCAAAAAAGCTGATGCGAGAGTCGGATTAACAGAAAATATGATGCACGTTTCGTCAAAGAATGGCAAATGAAAAATGGGCTACTTGCCCCACGCTGCGAGCCACTCCCGCATCTGTTTTATCTCGGTCTCCTGGGCCGCGATTATTTCGTCCGCAAGCTGTTTCAGTTCCGCGTAAGAATCTTGTTTTCGTATGTCTTTGGCCATCGAAACGGCACCTTCATGGTGAGGGATCATTTGCCGGATAAACTCGACATCGAACTCGTTGCCCTTTAGCGATTCCAGTTTCTTCAGGTTCATTCCGGCCATTCCCTGCGACATGCCCGGAAATTCCATGTTGACGGCCTTGGCCTTTTCGGCAAACCATCGATCGCGCCACTCGCTCATCTTCCCAATCTCTTTTTCCTGGTCATACATAATGCTCGCGGCGAATTCTTTCAGCTCAGAATGTTGTGCGCGTGTCTCGGCAAGCATCGCCATCTCGACGGCACCCTGATGGTGGGCGGTCATCGTATCTAGAAACTGGAGATCGTAAGGAGCGGCCTTTGCTCCGGGTGAGCTTTGCATGCTCGCGTGGTCGGACGAGCTGCCATGGCCCATTGAGTTGTGGTCGATGGTGGCTGTGTTCGCGGTGGAGTTTGTTGCCGACGCGTTATGCCCCGCATGGTCATTTGATGCTGCTCCGCCACAGGCCGCAATCGCCATCGAAAAGCTTATTGCAATAAGAATTCTTCTCATCGGTATAGCGTAGCCGAATCGTTCTGGGTGGCAAAGTCTGGTTACTGGAGGTATTGTTTCAAAGCCCCGCTTTCTGTTATAAGGTTTGCATCATGGTTCCCGAAGGAGACAAATATGATCAGGAGCTTTCTTGCTGTGATCGCCGGCTTCGCGGCCGCCTCCATCACCTTCATGTTCGTTCAGTCTATAAACGGATTACTTTTCAATCCCCCATCGACAATCGACTATAACGACCGAAATGCTGTCGCATCGCTCATGGCGGCCATGCCGATCGGAGCGTTCCTGATACTTGCCGCTGGCTACGCACTTGGGTCGTTCCTTGCAGGATGGCTAGTCCAAAAGATGCTGCGGTCGCGATCTCTCGTGTTTTGGAGCCTTGCAAGCGCGGTCGATCTGATTGTCATTGGGATGATGGCCGTTGTAATAC
>JBKKAS010000075.1:0-9729 GCA_046714595.1 Pyrinomonadaceae bacterium
GCTGTCCATACCCTGTTTAGTTTCGGCGGCCATAATTATTTCCTTAGTTGGATCTGAGTACACGGTAGCATCAACGGCGGTCGTTCACTGTGTGGAACCGCACGTATATGCGTCGGTCGGTATCTAACGGCCGATACGCTATCTCGAATGATACAGCACAGAGATGCGCGGATCTCGACGTATAGCGACGGCATGTATGAATAAAAAAGGGCCGCCCGTTTCCCGAGCGGCCCATTCGAACACTACTTCTCTACTTCTTCTTCTTCCGTTGGAGGGTGAAGAGTTGATTTCCCTCCGGCACCAGCCGAGCCGAACTAGCTGCAAAGAATGTTAGCTCCTGGATGTTCTCCGCCGCATTCAGGGTCTGAATCTCGCGTCTACGAGCTCGATCTCTGAGCGGTGCAAGACGCGATCTCAACTGCATGAGCTATAATTCTTCTGTTCCATTTTTAGCTGATGAAACAATGCCCGACGTGTAAACGGACCTATAGCGACGAGACGTTGAACTTCTGTCTTGACGACGGCTCGCGCCTATCCGGGAACACGATCGGCGACGATTCACCGACCGCGGTGTTTCCCTCGTCTGGCGACAGCGGACATCAGGACATTCAATTCTGCACAACCGCCGATGGCGTACGTATTGCGTATTCGGTGATCGGGTCGGGACGCTTGCTGGTTCGTGTGCTGGGCCATTTCACGCATCTCGAGAAGGAGTGGGAATGGCCCGATCTGCGCCACTTCTGGGAACGTCTAGCGGAAAGCTTTACGGTCGTTCGGTACGATGGCCGCGGGACCGGTCTATCGGATCATTACGCGGGTCAGTTCACCGAAGAGACCCGGCAGCTCGATCTTGATGCAGTACTGACGACGGTCGAGGCGAAGAATGCGATCCTTCTCGGAATATCCGAGGGCGGATGGACCGCGGCCGCTTACTCGATCCAGCATCCCGAGCGCGTTCAATACCTCATTCTTTACGGAGCGTATTGTCGTGGCGCAAACGCGCGACCAGGTTACGATGCGGAGGAAGATGCGGCGCTTTTGACATTGATCCGAAAAGCGTGGGGACGCGAGAGTCCCACGTTTCGGCAGGTTTTCACGAGTCAGTTCTTTCGGCCCGATGCCGACCCGAAGCTGATCGCTCACTTTAATGAGATGCAGCGGGCTTCCGCTGATCCGGACACCGCCGCGCGTTATCAGGAATCATGCCATGCGCGCGGGGATGGTGCGGGGATGTTCCGACAGGTCAAAGTTCCGACGCTGGTCGTTCACTGCCAGGACGACATGGCCGTAAGCGCAGAAGAGGGACGTCTGCTGGCTTCCATTATTCCAGGCGCGCACCTTGTTCTTCTGCCCAGCGGTACACACTACTTTCCCACCGACCGCGACGTTGTCAACAAGGTCGTCAGTGCGATCAATCGATTCGTCGATGGATGAAAGAACGAAAGGAGTTCACCGATATATGCACCAAGTAAGAGTCGCTCGCTCGTCGGCAGTTACGATGGTCGTCGCCATAGTATTTTGTTTGTTGTTCAGCGTCACGGCGCCGGCCCAGTCGAGCACCGCGGGTGCCGATGAGTTGTCAGGACCGGGGATCCCGCCGCCGCAATATCAGATATTCGACGTCGGTGTAGTGCTGATGACCGATTCGGCATCGCAAGGCTTTGGCGTATCTGGGGCCGGAACCGCACTCGGCCGTTCTGTGCGAACTGGTGGTGCTCAGGCCGTCACATGGACACAAGCAGGCGGCATTGTCGGGCTGCCGAACATCGCCGGGCGCGCGTTTTGCGTTTCCAACGGAGCGAACAACACGGGGCTCGTCGCCGGAACTTGCGCGGCGTCGCTCTTCGGGACCAGTCGCTTACCCGTCTTATGGACGAATGGAGTTGTATCACAACTCCCGTTGCCGTCGGGTGAAACACTCGGCGATGCGAGCGACGTAAATTCCTCCGGCGTGGCGGCGGGTTCGGTTAACAGCGGCAGCCTGCAGCGCGGAGCTTTCTATAGCGGCGGCACCGCGACCGTAATTACACAGACGACTTCCGGCGGAAGTTTTTTTACCACCGCCTTTGGAATAAACGACTCAGGCCGCGTCGTCGGGACGGGAATCGATCCGAACAACGCAGCGCGAAATGTCGGTATGGTTTATGACATCGGCGGTGCGTCGGCATTCGAGGTCGGAGCGCTTTCCGGACTAAACGGAGCGCTCGCATTCGGCGTTAGTAACGCGGGCCACGTCGTCGGCTCGAGCATGATGAATCAGGGTTCGGGCACTCCGTTCATCTGGACGCAGGCCGGCGGAATCATCGCCATTCCTTTCCCGACTGGAACGACGCAAGGCTCGGCACGCGCGGTGAACTCCGCCGGCTGGGCGGTCGGCACCGCTTCGTCCGCATTTGCGATCCCGTTCCTCTACAACGGCACAAACACATATCGGCTGGCGGATCTTATTCCCGCGGGAACCGGTTGGGATCTGTCGACCAATACATCATCGTCGGCGCTCGGCATTAGCGAAGGCAATATCATTGTCGGCACGGGCGTTCTTAACGGCCAGGTTCGCGGTTACGCGATGGTACCGGTGGTCAACGTCTCGATCAGCGGCCGCATACTTACCGCGGGCGGCGGCGGGATCCGCAACGTACTCGTCACGATTTCCGGGCCGACGCCGGCGACCGTTCAGACGGGCAGCTTCGGGTCTTACTCTTTCAGCGGATTGCAGTCGGGCCAGACCTATACCATCACCGTTAGCCCCAAACGGAACGTATTCGCACAGCCGTCCCGGATGGTCACGCTTCAGGCCGATGTGAGCAATTTCGATTTTGTTGCGGAGCCGTGGTGAATGGTGAATGGTGAATGGTGAATAGTGAATAGTGAATAGTGAATAGTGAATAGTGAATAGCTGCCTCGCCATTACGACGCACCTTGGACTTGGGACCTGGGACCTGGGACCTGGGACTTCCTGGCGCTACCGCTGATATCGGATCACACTATCGCCGGGAATTCCCCACGCGAACGCCTGAAATCCTGTCAGACTTCCCTGGATATAGTAGATGCCGTTCGGCGAGCCCGGTCGATAGATGGCCTGGTCGGTTTTGCCGTCGTTGTCGTAGTCGGCCGGCACGGGAATATCTCCGTTTATTCCCCAGTGAACCACAGCGACCGTGCCGTCGGAGCTCCGTATCCACCACCAATCGCCGCTCGACGGACGAAAGATCGTTAGGTCGCCGACGTTATCGCCGTCAAAGTCGGCGGGCGCATATATGTCTCCGCTTATGCCGAACTGTACGTCCGTAGCGATGCCGCTTACAAGATTCCGTCTTCGCACCAGACGTGGAACTTGTTCCTTATACGAGGTGAGCTCCGCTGATGCGTCTCTGTCGAGGTCGCCAACAAGTACCGGAACGTGCCCTGCAGGGAGTTCCAAAAATACTGTCGAATTTGTCGAGCTGCGGTAGTAGTTAATACCTCCGGTGACCTGACTGTGCCAGATCGCAGGATCCGTTCTTGCGTCTGCATCGTAGTCCTGCTGTATTGGCGTACATTGGGACTCGAACGGATTGGAGAGTGGCAGCCCTCGGATCTGATATCCGCTCCCCGAGCTCCGCAGAATATGAAAATAACAGGTCGCCTCGAGTGCTGATATAGTATCCCGTCTGACAACTGCCGCGTCGGTCTTTCCGTCCCCGTCATAATCGCCCGCCGCAGCAATGTCGGTATTTACGCCCCAGTGAAGCTGGCGATAGCCGGCGGTAGTTTGCCATATGTGCCAGATCTTAAGTCCGCCTTCATTGCGGGTGACGGCGAAGTCTGCCCGTCCGTCGCCATCGAAGTCGTTGATCTTATCGAACATCGACTGAGCGGAAACGCCGACCGTCGAGATCATGAGCGCAGCCAAGCCGAAAAACCGCCGTGCGGTTTCTCGAAGATCAAATTTCGTCATCTTGGTACCTCCGACGATTCACGATTCACTATTCACGATTCACTGTTTTGGGAAGAGCCGCTCAAATTCCGGGTCGTCGTGTAGCATTGCAAGGTCCGGATCCTGACGTGCCCAAGGCGCATTGCTGTAGCCTGCGTCCCGAGCCTTATGGAGTGCGATCATTGCATCCTTGGGGTTGTTCATCAGGCAGAAGACACACGCGATGTTGTAGAGGATCATCGTGTCATCAGGTCGCAGGACCATCGCCATGTCCGCTTCGCGCTTGGCTTCGTCGAACCGGTCTTGCGCCGCATAGGAATTGGCAAGAAGGACTCGGGCGCGGGCGTCTTCTGGCACCTTCTTAAGGTGCTCCTCAAAGATCACTACCCTTCGATGAGTGAAATTGTTCTGCGCATCCGTCTTTCCCAGAGCGCCAAGAGCATTGTGTATCGGAATGGTCGTGTTGTAATTCTCGCCCGCATGCGCCAGGGCCTGCTCCATGATGTCAACGATCTCCTGATATCGACCGGACTCGAAAAGTGCGCTCCCCAGTAGGTAGTAACCGCCATCGAGGTCAGGATGTTTTTCAAGCGCGCTGCGCATCTTAACCACAACCTCGTCGTATCGTTTTTTGGCAAAAGCCAGCCACGCTTCCGCGAGCTTTATCTCGGGTGCGTCGCTGCCGTGAGCGCTCGCTTTTTGTGTTGCGGCAGTGGCGCGGTCGATCCACTGCTGCTGGCGTTCGAAGTAATAAAAATGTTGGGCACAGACGTTTGCCAGCCCGGCATGAGCAAGAGCAAAATCCGGATCGAGCGCCACCGCGCTCTCATACATCTGGAGTGCGAACTGAAGATCCTGCCGCCCGACACGGCGGGCATAGTTTCTTCCCCGTAAAAAAAGGTCATACGCCTGCTGGTTCTCGGTCGGTTTGGCTGCGAGGGCCTGCTGTTCCTGGGGCGAAAGAGTGATCCGCAGCGCGGTCGCGATCTTTGACGCGATCTCGTCCTGCACCTCGAAGACGTCTGCCATCTCACGATCGTATCGCTCGGACCATAGAGGGAAATCCGTTGAGGCATCAACGAGCTGAGCATTGATACGCAGCCGATTACCGGCGCGACGCAAACTCCCGACCAGCACATATGACGCACCGAGCTCCTGCCCAATTCGTCCGGCCGTCACCGATTTGTCTCGATAGTTGAGCACCATCGCACGCGAAAAAATTTTCAGCCGCTTGATCTTCGAAAGCTCGGTCGTTATGTCCTCGGTTATCCCGTCGCGCAGGTACTCGTCCTCTTTCATGCCGCTCAGATTCTCGAAATAAAGTACGGCGATCGAGTGTTCGTGAACTGCCTGCGGCGCCCGCGTGCTGTGGATCGGGTCTGACTCACCCGAATGTCTGCCCGAGTCGAGATCGCGCTTGAGTCTTTTTAGCGCCGTCTTCAGATCGGTCGCGCTTTGATATCTAAGGTCGCGGTCCTTTTCGAGTGCCTGCCCGATTATTCTGCTCAGCTCGGCCGGAAGTGAAGCGTGAACTTGATGCACCGGTGACGGGTCGCGATTAAGGATAGCGTCGAACACGACCGCGGCCGTATCTCCCTGAAAAGGCATCATCCCGGTCGCCATTTGATAGAGGACGGTCCCGACAGAGAAAAGGTCCGTTCGAGCGTCGGTGCCCTCGCCGCGCGCCTGCTCCGGCGACATATACGCGACAGTACCCATCGCTACGCCGGCGGTGGAAAGGTTGTCGGCAATTGCCGTCGGGACGTTGGAGGACGCGTCGGGTTTCTGCCGGTCGATCTTGGCAAGGCCGAAGTCGAGTATCTTCGCCTGGCCGCGCGAGGTCACGAAGATGTTCGCCGGCTTCAGATCGCGATGGACTATTCCCTTCGAATGGGCAGACTCGAGCGCGTCGACGATCTGGACGCCCAACATGAGAACCGAATCGATATCCAGCGGGCCGCGGTGGATGCGGTCGCCCAGCGACTCGCCATCCAGCAGCTCCATGACGATAAAATGCTCGGACTCGAATTGCTCGATCCCGTGGATGGTGCAGATATTCGGGTGATTTAGAGATGACGCCGCCCGGGCCTCGCGCTGGAAACGCTGCAGCAGATTCTCGTCGCCGGCCAGCGCCGGTGTCAGGAACTTTAGCGCGACGTGGCGTCCGAGGTTGGTGTCCTCGGCTTCGTAGACGACGCCCATGCCGCCCTCGCCAAGCTGTGAGGTGATGTGATAGTGCGAGATGGTCCTGTCAAGCAAGGCAGTGTCTCCGGAGTTGCAAGTTTCTATGTTTGGAAGTGCGGCAATCGTAGTATAGAAACCAGCGGTAAAGCAAGAGTAGGGACTCTGGGACTCTTGGACTTGAGACTCTGAGACTCGAGACTTGGGACATTAAACTCAGCGATTTGGGACTTAGTAACGATCTACCGCCCGATAGCGAATTGCACTATCACCGGCAATTCCCCACGCGAAAGCCTGGACGAGCTTAACGAGAGGACGTCTAGCCGCCCTCTCGAAATCTCTCGACCCGGAACTCAAATTTATGGAGACGCGACCAGGTCAACGTCGGTCATATAATCGTTCACCGGGACCATCCTCGGAGTGAACGTGAATCGCTTCGAACTTACAGAGATCGTATAGGTCTGTCCTACGACTAAATCGGTAAACAAGAAGTTGCCGAACGAACTGCTTAGTGCAGTGCGATTCGTCGACGGACCGGTGAGTACGACCACAGCTTTAGTCAAACCGGCGCCTATTGGAGTAAACAGGCGACCCGAAACGGAGACGGTCGGTGTGGGTACTCCTACTCCTATAAAGACAGTTGCCGTGTCGGTCTTTGGATCATCGATCGGCACATTGCCTAAAGACTTCGTTCCATTGTCCGTGAGGGTGTACTGAAAGTTTGCGATGCCTGAAAATCCCGGCCCTGGAGTAAAGGTAATGCTGCGCCCATCGGGGTTGATAACAGGCGTGCCTCCAGTACCAGGCGTGACCGAAAGAATCGAAAGATAATCTCCATTGTCATCCGTGTCGTTCGCCACGACGTTAATAGATATTGGAGTATTGACCGGCGTCGTTGCGGCATTATTGACGGCGTCCGGCGCCAAATTGATCAGTCCGCCCGACGGGAAGACGTCGCTTCCAAATCGCTGACGATATTCGGTCGTCGTGATAAACATCCTGACTGCATCCCGGACATGGTCGAATGTAACTGCGTTCAGCCGGTTCAACACCAGATTGAACGTATTTGTATCGGCATCTCTGCGTAGATAGCCAAAAAAGCCAAGCTGCACAATGTCTCGTTTAGCATCGTTCAGTACGAACGTCGGGTGTTCGGCTATCGAGCGCACTACTTGCGCCCGCGTTTTGATCATCATATCGAGATCCGCGACAAGCTGGTCACGGAAACCCGGCGGGAAAACCGTCCCGGTATTTGAAAGCAATGCATCAACGTACTGAGCGTTGGTCAAGCTGCTCGGGTACCGTGCAACGAAGTCGGGACGCGCGACGAATCGGTCATAAAACAGTTGCTTGTTTATCTCGAGCTGCGCGCCGCCGCCCGGGATGGCGACATCTTTCAGCAATGCCTGGATCGATTGTTGAAATTCGCCGTAGAGAACATCGGTGGGTCCGCCAAACCGACCCGTACCGAACGCCGTCCTGAAAGTGCGGATCGCCAGCGAGCCCGCGCCTTGGAATTCGGGCGAGGTGAAGATGCCGAGTGCGACGTCGATTTGTTTTGTGCGCATGCACGATCGGGTAAAGCCGCAGGCGGAGATCTGGCTCACGAGAGCCGACGCGGCAGCGTCCGGTTCGCGATTGTAAAGATCCAGATATTGCTGACGGACAAAAAACGCCCCGGTATCGAGCGGGTGGGTCGCGGAGACAGTAAGGTCGTCGTCAACGATCGTTACCTCTGCAAAATTGGGAGAGCCAAGGCCGACTCCCATGCCGACCGGGTTCGATAGATAGACACCGATAACTTCATTACCTTCGACGAATTTGTCATCAACAATAAGTATGCGAAACGTCTTCGATGTTTCGCCCGGAGCAAAGGTAAGCGTACCGAGTGCGATCTCATAATCGGACTTTTGGGACGCATGCGCCGGCTGCGATTCGTCAAACGTGTTGTAGTTGACCGATGCCGAACTCGAAGCGTCGCCCACGCGTATCACGGTGAAGTCAATGTGACCCACTGTCTCGCCGACGGCGAATTCGTCAGCGGCAAGCTGAATGAGCGAAGTCGCCGAAGCGGTCGTCGGCCGGAGCTTTCCGAACAGACCGTGTTCCTCTTCGCCGATGCCGGCTGTAAAGTACAGCGAGCTTGTATCGCCGCCGTTGACGCCGTTGCCAAACTGAAGAGCCCAAAGCTCTTCTATTACAATGCCGTTGCCGCTCTGGTCCTGTATTGTGCCCAGGAAAGCGCCGGTCGTCGGGTTATAGGCGTGGATCGACGGATTTCCTTCACCGAAGTTTCCGATAAGCAGCGCATTGCCGAAAATTCCGAACGTCGCCGGTGCGATGGTCACGCCCCAGGGCGAGTTGAGAGGGCCGTTATTGATACCGAACGTCAAATCCCGGACGCCGTCCGTATTGAACCTGCGGACAAAGCCGTTGCCGACCCCATCTTCGGGCAGGCCACTCGTGCCGACTTTTGCGTAAAGGACGTAGAGCAAGCCGCCGATATTCTGGATGTTGTATGGGTGGAACGTGTTCCCGGCAGTGGTCGGAATAGTCGGGTCGGCGAATCCGCCAGCCGTCGTCGTCAGGGCGAAGGTCGGATTGTAGACGTCTATGGTGCCGCTGGCGAAGTCAGCAGCGTAGAGGCGATTTCCACCGCCGTTACTGCCGATGGCGAGCCCTGTGTAGACGTGGCCGGGGTTGCTGGCTGCGATGACGCCCGTGACCGAGCCGGCGGCCGGGGCGTTCGGATTCCAGCCCACGATGTTGCCGGTGATGGAGGCGAAGATAAACGCCGCCGGGCACGACGCAATGGCGCACGGGCCCGGGAGCACGAAGCTCGTGGTCGAGTTGCCGACCGTCCCTGTCGGCAGGCCGCCTGGAATGGTGATCGTCTGAAGCCCCGGGTTTAAGACCGCAGGAGACCCGGCAACATCTCCGCTGATGAGCTGACTTGTGGAGGTTCCGTTGTTCGCGATCCAAAACGGACTCGTTCCCCTAAATGAAATGCCCCACGGGTTGATGAGCAGCGGATCCTGCAGCGGGGCTAATCCTGGAACGTCGGAAAGAAGATTTGTCTGACGGTACGCGCTGCCCGGCGGAATGACGGGGATAAGTAGATCTTCACTGCTCGCAGTTTGTGCTTTACCAACATCCAGGCGGGTGCCGAGAGCGAGGACTAGAATGGCGAGAACGACGAGACCTGCTGCGTAATGACTCAAAGATTTTTGACGATTTCGCATAGAATTTCTCCTGGAAACATAGATTGGCCGGGAGGAGCCAATAGATCAAAGATATCTGCACCACGGTTCGGAACGAACGGCACACTACCTTACTTTCCGAAATAGGATCGACAGCAATTAGTTTGGTTCCTCGGATTATAAGTTAGTTTAGGACGATGTCAACGAATACTTTTTTGCCTAGCCTGGGCGGTCACCATAGGTAGTCGGATGAAAAAAGGCTTCGCCCTGAAATGAGCGAAGCCTTTGAGAATGCAGTCTGCAAAATCCTCTACGGCACAAAAGCATTCGGCACAGGTCTATCGCCCGCAACGCCGAATGTTTGGATTATTGATCCGCCGGTAGATTTCGTTACAAACCAGGTCGAACTCGACGGTCGGAATACGGATACAT
>JBKKAS010000076.1:0-5907 GCA_046714595.1 Pyrinomonadaceae bacterium
ATCTTTCGGGATCTCGAATAATGCTGGGTCCAGCGTTGCCTTCGAAAGCTCAAGCGTTTCCGTCTCGAATGCCGGCCCGTCCTTGCTGCCGTCCTTCATTCGCATCGTTCCGCTAAGCATGAACCCCGAACTCTGAGCCCTCTTTACAACGAGCCTGGAACGGCACCCACCGTCACTGGCGGAATCCCTCGGTTGCCGGATGGGGCACGATTCGCTTTCCAGCGACAGCGTGACGAACCAGCCTTCCTGTTCGATCTTGTTCAACGAGTATCCGTTGCAGGAATCGGCGGACTCCTCGAAAGTCTGGACAACTTTCAGCCAGCGGGCCGTCAGTCCGAACATCTGCTGGCGTTTGCCGGAATCCGTGACGACCGTATCGCTCGTCATCGTCCCCTTGACGACCATTTTCTGCGCCGGCCGACGCAGTAGCTTCTCCGGCGGGACAGTTGACCAATCGTAGTAGTCGATGAAGTAGGCTTTGTTCTTTTCGTTTAGAAAAACATCCTGTTTTAAGTCGCATTGCATAAGCAGCGTCGGGGGCGTCGGCATGCTCGCGCCCATCTGAGCCATCATCTCCGCCATTTCCGGGTCCTCCGCTTCCTTACCCATGTCCATTTTGTCCACTCGGCGCTGACGGACTCCTTTTTGGTATATCGTCGAGGTTCGTCCCACATCCTCACCGCTGATCTTTGTTTTTTGTGATAGTTTCCAGTCGGCGAAAACGGTCGTCGTCATTGCCGCGATAGTAAGAACCAGGAGCATGAGTTTTTTCATATGAGTTTCATCCTTCAAATCGTATTTTGCAGGGGTCCGTACTGAGAGGCCCCCCAGATCTTTTTCTGTGTGTTCCGTGGATTTCGTGGTTAGTAGTCTTTCAATGAAACACGGAACACACGGAAACTGAACGCGACTAATAATTACCGGATCAGCTCGCCCTGTGCGTTCACGGAATTGTAAGAATAGGTCTTTCGCGGTTCGCCATTAAGCCAAAAGCTGAATGGGCCGTCGCGTTTTGTTTCCACGCCATTCGTCGGCGACAGCAGCAGCGTCCAGTTGTTGTTAAGGTTCATGATCTCGAAACTGTACTGCACCGTTTGTAGTTCGAGATTGCCCGACTTCAAAACCGGATCTTCCCGCGTGCTTCGATAGACGCGGAACGATGCGCTCTTCGGACTAATAGTGATCGTGCTGCCCGCGATCTTGTAGGTGCCCTCTTCATCCTCCAAATAATATTTCGGAGCGTAATTCTGAAACGTCACTTGCGAGAATTTATATGTGCTGTTCGCGAGAAAATGGTAAGTGTTTGACGAATATCCGGCATAACTTCCCATGGCGTCCCTGCGGTTCTGAGTCTGCTTCCAGTAGTGCGACGTCACGGAAAGTCCGCCCTGATTAGTCGCCGGCTGTGGCTCTCTTACCGCATCACTATTCGCCTGACTGTTTTCCGGTTTTTTCAGGACTGCAGATTCCAAAAACGTCTTGATCGTCGATTCGTAGACATCTGAATTCGTCAGGATCAGAACATTTAACATTTTGCCGTAACCGCTTATGGTAACGAGCACGGCAGCTCCTTTCACGCCATCCTTCTCGAACGCTGCCGAGCCCATCTCGGACTTCCAGTCGTCGAAATTGTTCGACGGCTGCATCTGTGGAGCGGCGACATTGACCGTTCCCTTGACCACCGTCTGCCATGCGAGGTTGAAGTTTTCTTTTGAATCGCTGGTGCCGGGAATGGATCTGTAAACCGTTATCATGCAAAATGCGCCGGCGGCGTCATCCGCGGCCGAGATCTGAAATCTATTTTGGCTCGATTGCTTGCTCCAGCCTTTGGGGACCTGGAACGTCGCGATGTCGAACGTTTCCGACGTCTGCGCGTTTGCGATCGTGATGCTCAGAACCGCGATCGCCAATGCGAAGACCAATATCGTCGAATTCTTGAAGCTTGCTCGTTTCATTTTCGCCTCCATCATTTCAGTTGAGCTTGCCGTACGCTTTGCCGCCGAGCCAGAGCACACGCGCGCCTTTTATGCATGAAAAGTGTGCGTCGTAGGTTCTCGGTTTTCCCTCGATGCTTGAAAAGGTCACTTTCCAGATGCCGGGCACGGTGACCCGGCCGCTCGACTTGACGCTCTGGAATTTAATATTGCCGACCATGCCGCTCGCGACGCTGAGGTCCCAGTTATAGGTGCCGCCGGCACCGAAAGAAAAATTCTCGACCGAAGCATGCGTGTCCGTTCCTGCGGCGGCTCCGGTGTACGCGTTGACATAAGAAAGCGAGCCGGAAAAATCATTTGTCCATTTCCCCTTCAAGTCAGCGGCTGAGATGCCAAACTTGTTGTAGTCCGCCATGTTCTCTAATTGTTCCCAGCCGGAGGTCGTCTGGTGATAGGCACCGAATTCCCGTTCGAACGCATTTTTGTCCGCGGTGATGAATTCCAAATATCTCCCAGCGCCACTCGAATAGTTCATCTTGAACAAGACTACGTGGACCGCCTTGCCCGTTGCCTTTTCGGTCATGTCGGCCTCGGCAAACTCTATTGATTGCCACCCGGTTATCGGTTTGAATTCAAAATTCTGCCCCGTCGCATACCGCGGTGCGACCAGAACATTCCACGCGTTTTTCAGCCCGTCCATAAGCACCGAGTTGTACGCGTCCGCCTGTTTATTCGGGTAGTGGATAAGAACGGTCGTCGCTCCGCGCGAGACCCGGACCCAGTCGTCCTGAACTGTGCTCGTCCAGCCGTCATCGAAATTTGTCGTCGCAAAACCATAACCGGACGCACTTGCCGAACTAGTCGATCGAGCCGGAGCGACGGGCGGCGCAGCTTTAGCGGGGGCTTCTGCGGCAGGCTTTTTCAAGACGATCGATTCCAGAAAACCGGTGATGTCTTTCTCGTAAACGTGAGTGTTGGTGAGTATCAGAACGTTCACCATTGTTCCTGATCCGCTGATCGTCGCGAGCATTGCAACGCCTTTCTCGCCTTCCTTTTCGAACGGGGCGTACCCGACCTCGAGAGCCCATTCGCCCTCATTTGCCGATGGCAGCATTGTCGGGGCCCCCTTGACCGAGTCTTTGACAAGCAACGCCCACGCCGCGTCGAAGTTTTCGACGGAGTTTCCGGGCGCGGGAAGTGACCGGAGCATGGTGATCAGGCAAAACGTTTTGCTCGTCGTGTCATGGACGGACAACCGAACCGAGTGTTCGCTCGCGAGACGGGTCCAATTTTTCGGCGGCTGGAACGTTGCGATGTCGAACGAGTCAGTCGCCTGCGCGTGCGAGGCGATAGAAAACAGTAATGTTGCGATGATCAAAAGTGGCATTCGTTTCATATGTTAGTTTGGCAGCTCGACCGCCGTATTATTCGGCGAGGGCGGCGCGTAATACCAGGCGTTACTGAAGGTCGTGTTAGAGCTGAACGGTCCGTCTCTCTCGGTTGCTCTTTCGGTCTGGAGCACCAGGTTCCATAGTTGAATGCCCGAGAAGTAGTGCCTGGTAAATTGGTAAGTTACCTTTTCCAGCGTCCGGTTTTGTGAAGCCAAACGCCTGCCCCATTTGTCGGTGCCGTCTTTTTTGCTCCAGGCTTCGATCACACTCTTCTGCGGAATAACGGTGACTTGGTTTCCGCTGATTAGATACGTGCCGTTCTCTCTCACCAGGAGGATCTTGTCGAACGTCATCCTGAATGTTTTCGAGTGGAAGCTGTACGTACCATTACTATTGAATGTGTATTGCGCCTTGCTGTAACCGTAGTCATTAACGGAGTGCGGGTTCTTGTAATCGTCGTAACGTTGAGTTCCGCTCGCACCCGCTAACCAGGTTCCCAATATCGCGGTGTTTGCGTCACTGTTGGAAGATGGCGCGGCCGCCGCACCTATTTCAGGCTTTCTTAATTTGATCGAGGCAATAAAACCTTCGATTGCCGGGACGGCATCCTGACTGTTAAAGACCGCCGCAAAACTGAACGATCTTCCGTAGCCCGAAAAAGTGTTCAGCATTACAACCGTGGGTCCCAGCTCATTTTCGAAAGCGGCTCCGCCTCCGATCAATTCCCAGCCTTCAATCTTTTTTGCAGGCTCCATCTGCGGCTTAGTTTTGACGCCTAGTTGCCCGGCGATAAATTCCTGCCAGTCATTTTCGAAATCGCTTTTCGCACTGCCGGAACTTTCACCGCTCCTGTACAAAGTGACGATCGCAAACGTTCCTTTCTGTTCGTTACCAGTAGTGAAGACAACGGCCCCAGTTTTGACCTGTTTGCTCCAGCCAGATGGAGGCGTAAAGGTCGCGATATCGAAGGTCTCTGCAGTTTGGGCAAAGGAACCGATCGTTAGAACCAACACGCTGAAAAATAAGTAGAGTGATCGTTGCATCCTTCTAGTTCCCCAACAGACGAAATGTGTAAGAAAAATAGGCGACCTGTATCGGGCCGTCGATGTCGGCGCGGATACCGAACTTCAACGTCATCGATCGTCTGAACAGGTCGTTGATGACATTCTGCGGCAAGCCAAGTGCAGCGAAGTACGTCCGTGAGAATCCGCGTCCCCCGACCGATGCATAGCTTTCGTTGTCGGTGAGAAAATCGTCATCGTGAACGAAGAAACTCTTGAATCGGGTACCTGGCAGAGCGGCGGTATACAATCCATTCATGGGCGTGCCGTTAGGCAAGGTGGCTGCCGGATCGTTCAGGGCGTCACTTTCGATGGTCACAACTGGAGTAAACCTAATTGACGCGAAACCGGCAAAATAGCCGTTGTTGCCGATCGGTGGTCCAGGCGCGGAAGCGAAGGCATCCCAGCCGACGCTGTTATTCAACATCGGATAGATCACATTATCGACCGACCTTGCGGGTATCGTGATCTGCCATACAGGGTCGAACACACTTGTGACGACCATCGGCGTGGTGGAATTGTGCGCGATGCAATGGTCATCCGGGGCGAGTACTAATCCAAGTTCATCCAACAATACTTGCGTGTTGCAGCTTCGATAAACATAGAGCGTTCCCGCATAGAGGCTGCCAAGAAATTTCGTGTTCCTGCCGAAAGAGTCGGTATCGTTAAAATCCGCCGGGCTCGCAACCCTCGCGGCGTTTACCATTTCTTTCTTCATCTCGTCGGCCGCTTTTTGAACTTCCTCCAACGTTGTGCGAAAGCTTTCCGGCTTGGCACTTTGCGAAAAACCTATTTGCCAACAAATTCCGAGTATGAATATGACGTTAACCAATTTGTTCATGAAGACTTCTCCTTTATTTGTGGTGATTGACCAACTCCATAAATGCCTACGCCACGGTTGTGTTAAAATCACCTCTAAGATTTCGAAGCGACTCGGTACACACAAGGACACGGGCGTTCTCGATAAAGTGGATCTCTTTTCCTTCGATCAGACGAAATACTTCTCGTTCGGAAATTTCGGTAAGCACACCGGCCGTTTTCGGTGTGGCCATCTGGGTCATCTTTTTGCATTCTGAGCAATATGCTTCAAACTGCTGCTCTTCGTTTGTGACGGCGATCAGCTCGTCTATTTCGACCACGATCCGGTCATTGCTTTTCGTCATTGCTAACGATCATCGACGAAACGCGCCGCCAGAGTCTTAAATATTTTGTGAATTTTCGTGTATTTTTTCTGAACCTGTTTTAAATGGCGACGATATACCAATTCGGGAAATTCGTACTAAACGTACACGAACAGTTGCTTACAGCCGACGGCCGGGCAGTTCATCTGCCGGCGAAGGAGTTCGAAACGCTGCAGATGCTCGTTGAAAACAATGGGAAGGTTCTAAGCAAGGACGAAATGATGTCGGCGATCTGGAGGGGCACTTTCGTTGAGGAAAGCAATTTGGCTCAGTACGTATCGCGGCTTAGAAAGATCCTGAATGTTGAAGGGAACCAATACATAAAAACAATCTCTAAACG
>JBKKAS010000077.1:0-18028 GCA_046714595.1 Pyrinomonadaceae bacterium
GAACAAGACAGAAGTCAGGAGAAGAACGCAGAAAGCAGTAAGCGGAAGGCAGAAAGCGGAACTACTGACCACTGACCACTGACCACTGACCACTGACCACTGACCATCGACTACTGACTACTGACTACTGACATCGCGTAGATCACAGAAAGACAAACGCCGGCGTAAACTCCCGCCAGTATGTCGTCGGCGCAGACTCCGATCCCGCCGGGAAGATCCTGGAGATAGTCGATCGGATATGGCTTCCAGATATCGAAAAGCCGAAACAATAAAAAGCCGGTACCGATCAGCAGCCATGATGATGTGAACGGGATGAAAAGAAAGACGATCAGTTGGCCGATAACCTCGTCAACAACAGCCTGGGGCGCGTCCGAACTTCCGAGCAGCTCGATCGAACGGCTGGCCGCCCAGATTCCCAAAAGACAGAAGAGAAGAAGTGCTATCAGGATCGCCGCGTGTATCCACGCTACGAAAACCTCGGGTGCGGCCAACTCGGGCGAGTATCGAAATGAGCGAAAGGTTGTCGCGAGCAGGGCATATATCCCGATACCAACCATCGAACCGAATGTTCCCGGCATCAGCGGCAGATAACCCACGCCGAACGTTGTGATCGCGAGCGAGAGGTGGTCGAGCGGTCCCTGGGCTTTTCGTTTTTCTACGGAGCTTTTCATCGCTTTGAGTCCCGCCTTCAGGCGGCGTTTTTTGACGGAGAGGCCGCCTGAAGGCGGAACTCCAAACTAAAACTCAATTCCCTGCTGAGCATAAATTCCAGCGTGAAACGGGTGCTTGATCTCGCGCATTTCGGTGACCAGATCCGCTGCTTCGACAAGTTCCGCGGGAGCGTTCCGGCCGGTCATGATAATGTGCAAGTGCGGTTGCGCCGCTCGAACGGCCTTGATCTCGTCAATGATCTTACCGACGTCGAGGAACTTGTAATCGAGCACGTAAACCAGTTCGTCGAATACAAGCAGGTCGTAATCGTCGCTCCTCATTTTTTCTACGCATAGTGTCCAAGTCTCTTCTGAAGTCTTTATGTCCCGGGCCGGATCGTTGGTGTCCCACGTGAACCCGTCGCCCATTGTGTGAATTTC
The DNA here is from genome assembly GCA_046714595.1 of Pyrinomonadaceae bacterium. Lineage (GTDB taxonomy): Bacteria > Acidobacteriota > Blastocatellia > Pyrinomonadales > Pyrinomonadaceae > OLB17. The sequence goes on from JBKKAS010000077.1 coordinate 1,092, forward strand.
GACGCCGAGCTTTTCAAGCGTTTCGTGCTCACCGTAGCGGTCGTTCTTTGACTTCATGAACTGGATCAAACAGCATTTCATGCCACGGCCCGCTGCTCGGACAAGCACTCCAAGCGCCGCCGTGGTCTTCCCCTTGCCGTCGCCGGTGTTCACCATTAGCAGGCCTTTCGTATTTTCGCGGTAATCCTCGCGGCGCCACTTGTAACGTTTTTCTTTTGTCTCCGTCATTCAAAGAGGTTTGCCCGCGAAACACGCGAAAGAACGCGAAAAAGAACAACCTTTGTTTTCAGCTTTCGCGCACTTTCGCGTATTTTGCAGGCAAACAATCTTACACTTCGCTAAAGAACGTCAGGCGTAACGGTTATGTCGCCGGCCCAAGTACCGTGAGACTTATCGACCGCTTCTTTAACGGCGGCTACGAGTTCTTGTTCCATAGCGTCCCAGTCGCCGTCGATCCGAAGCCCCGAAGCATTTCGATGACCGCCGCCGCCGAATTTTTCGGCTACACGTGCGACATTGATATCCCCTTTCGAGCGAAGGCTTACACGATATTGGTTCGTACCGATCTCACGCATATAAACCACGGCAAGCACGTCCCGCGCGGCAAGCGGAATATTCACAAATCCATTGTTGTCGCCATCAACCGCGGCTGCGTTCTCACGCATCGCGAGTGTTTGACGCAGCATGGCAACCTGCCCCGATTCGTCGCGCTTCACGGTGCCGATCACTTGCCGCATCAGCTCGATTCGCGACCACGGATAATTGTTGTAGACGGCCTCGGAGATGTCCGCAGGCTTCGCTCCGGCCTTTATCAATTCCGAGGCGACCTTTAACGTGCGATCTGTTGTGTTGGAAAAATGGAACGAACCCGTATCCGTGACGAGCGCCATGTAAACGCATTCGGCGATCTCGCGGGTAACGCGGCCACCGATCGCTTTGCACAGATTGTAGATCATCTCGCCGACCGCCGACGCGGTCGAATCGATCCAGTTGATACTTCCGAAATGCGCACTCGTCGAGTGATGATCGATGTTGACGGTAAATTCGTCTTCGAGGCCCTTGATGCCGGGCCGCTCAAGATCCGAGCACTCGATAACGAAGATCGCGTCATACTCGCCGTCGAGCTTTTCCACGTCCCTGATCGCGTCGGCTCCCGGCAAACTCCGGTAAGAAACCGGAATTTCGCCGCGAACAATAACTTCGGCGGATTTTCCCAGCGACGTTAACAACCAGCACAACCCAAGCGACGAACCCACGCCGTCGCCGTCCGGTTTGATATGCGTCGTGATACCAAACTTCTGCTTATTTTCAATTAACTCGACTACTTGACTTAACACTCTTTGTTAAGTGAATAGTGATTAGTGAATAGTGAATAAGTTCTGACGCAACTTTTCACTATTCACTATTCACTATTCACTCATATCGTCCTTTTCTCTAATCTCGCCCTTGCTCGTGAGATCGGTCAGTATCGTGCTTACACGAGATGCATTTTCTTCGGCGGTGTCCCGGACGAAATGCATATGCGGCGCAAACCGCATGCTCAGGTTCATCCCCACCTGCTGCCGGACAAAGGCGGAAGCGCGATGGAGGGCTTTCAGCGCTGCCTTTACTTCTTCCTCGCTGCCGTCGATCAGCACATAGACCTTCGCGTCGCGGAGATCTTCGGAGACCTTCACATCCGTAACCGTTGCCATCTCGATCCGCGGATCGTTAAGTTCGAAGCCGACAACTTCGGCGATTTCTTCGCGCAAGGCTTCGGCTAATCTCTCTGGTCGACGCATACTTCCGTTAGTGACGAGTGATGAGTGACGAGCCAGAAGGAAACAAATTCTGAGCCTCGTCACTCGTCACTCATCACTCGACACTATTCCAATCAAAGTTCGGTCGCGGCGAAGCTCTCGATTATAAATGCCTCGATCTCGTCCGCGACCTTAATGTCGTTATAATTGACCAGGCTGATACCGCACTCAAAGCCCTGTTTGACCTCGCTCGTATCGTCCTTGAATCGTTTCAGCGAAGCGATGTCACCGTTCCAGATCACGACGCCGTCGCGGATCAAACGAGCCTTCGCCTGACGACGGATCAGACCGTCGGTGACGCGGCAGCCGGCGATCGTTCCGATCTTCGAGACCTTGAATACTTCCTGCACGAGCGCCTTGCCAAGGATGACTTCCTTCTCAATGGCGTCGAGCATTCCGATCATCGCGGCCGTAATTTCTTCTTCAACCTTGTAAATGATCGAATGCAAGCGAATGTCCACGTCCTCGTGTCTCGCGATGTCGCCGACTCGCGCCTCGGGCCGGACGTTGAAGCCGATGATGACGACCGCGGTCGACGCGTCGTCAGCCTGTGTCGCGGACGCAAGCAGAACATCCGATTCCGCGATCGCACCAACGCCGGCACGGATAACGCGTACTTTAACTTTTTCAGTAGAAAGTTTTTCGAGCGTACCCTTAAGAACTTCGACCGAACCCTGCACATCCGCTTTAAGAATAACCAGCAGTTCCTTGATCTCAGATTGGCCGAGCGATTCGATACCTCGTTTCGTCGTCTTGATCATCGCTGCCTGACGCGCGTGCATTTGACGTTGGTTCGCGATGTCTTGTGCGCGTTCGATGTCGGCCACGACCTGGATCGTGTCGCCCGCTTGCGGAACGCCTTGAAGTCCGAGAACCTCAACCGGTGTTGCCGGCGGTGCTTCGGTCACGATCTCGCCGCGGTCCGAGAACATCGCGCGAACTTTTCCGTAAAACTGGCCCGCGATGAACGGATCGCCAACGCGCATAGTTCCCTGCTGCACAAGGATCGTCGCGACGGATCCGCGTCCTTTGTCCAGCTTCGCCTCGAGCACAACACCCGAAGCTCGACGAGTCGGACTCGCCTTCAAATCTAAAATATCGGCTTGAAGCAGAACTGTTTCGAGAAGCGTATCCAGATTCTCACGCTTCTTCGCAGACACGGCAACCATCTCGACGTCGCCGCCCCAGTCGACCGGCTGCAATCCGAGCCCCGCGAGACCTTGCTTGACCTTGTCCGGATTCGCATCGGGTTTATCGATCTTGTTGATCGCGACGATCATCGGAACACCCGCCGCCCTTGAATGCTCGACGGCTTCGACTGTCTGCGGCATAACGCCGTCATCCGCAGCAACGACGAGGATCACCACGTCAGTCGCCTTTGCTCCGCGAGCACGCATCATCGTAAACGCTTCGTGACCGGGAGTATCAAGGAAAACCACTCGCCTCTGTTCACCCGGACGATCCGGGTTCGCGACAAAAACGCTGTAAGCACCAATGTGCTGCGTGATGCCCCCGGCCTCACCCTCGGCGACATGCTCCGAGCGAATGGCGTCCAGAAGCGATGTCTTTCCGTGATCGACATGTCCCATTACCGTTACGACGGGCGGACGTGATTCTTCAACGTCGTCCGCGTCTGCGGCGATCAACTCTTCAAACTCTTCTTCAACGACCATTTCTTCGAACGGGACGAAGCTAAGGTCGTATCCGAAATCCATTCCCATTTCGATCGCCATTTTTTCGGCGATCGGTTGATTCAGTGTGGCGAAGACTCCACGTTTGATGAGGAGTTGAACGATATCGCGCGGCGTGATGCCGAGGGCTTCCGCAAATTCGCGAACTGTTGCTCCTTCGACTAGTCGAACCTGTTTGAACGCATCGGCGGGTCGCGTTCCCACTTGATCGAGAACCCTCTCTTCAATCGTTCGTAAACGCGGAGCATCCTGATCGCGCTCGGCGAAGCGGCCGCCCCGCGTGTCTGATCCCTTGCCTTTGCGGCCTCCTGATCTTCCGGGTCGACGTCGGTTGTCCGCCGGAGGCGTATAGTTCAGTTGCGGCGTCGCCGTCTCGCCCGGCGTTCCTCGCAATTCCGTTCGTCTGCCTCTCGCATCGCGAGCGCCCGCGACGTCGGCTACGGCCCGGCCCGGATCGAGCTTGCCAGTCCGAGTAGGCGCTTCACTTACGACACGTTCACCGGGCTTTACCCCTTTGTCGAGCGCGTCGCGCGTAAGCGTGAGTTGTTTGATCTGCGTTCCGCTTGGGCTAAGAACTCGGCTCGCTGACGGAAACGTTTCAATCGCACTCTCGGACTCTGCCACCAGATCATCCGCGGTCGCGTCTACTTCGATCTCAGGAACGGAAACCGCCGGTTCGGCCGCAACGGCTGGCGGTTGTTCGTCGACCGCCGGCTCGGTCGCAGCCTTCTTTTTAAGGACTTTTCGAACCGGCGCCACGGGCTCCGCAGCAGGTGCCGCGGTCTGCTCTTCGACTAATGTCTCAGGAATCTCAACGGCCTGCGGCGCCTCTTCCGGATGCGTCACTTCCTCAGCCGTGGGTGCTGCGTCTTCTTTCTTAGAAGCCTTGATGATCTTGATTCCGCGCTTCGGCGCAACTTCCGTTTTGGGGAAGTACTTCAGACGCACTTTCTCCGCCAGTTCGCCGCTGACCGAGTTGGACGGCACGCTGACATCGGCGCCTTCACGCCGCAGATCTTCCATCACGCGCTTTGCGTCTTGCTTCAGCTCGCGTGCTAGATCGTAAATCCGGATCTTCTTACCAATGGGCATAAATTAATCTTAAAAACCGAAAGCCGCCTCATCTGGCTGCTCTGTTCCCGGCCGCTCTCAACTATTCATCTTCAAGGCTTGGCAGTTTCCGCCGCGGGATCCTCGTCCTTTCCATCCGCGGACTCTCCAATTTCATTTCCCGAATCCGCTTCTGAGGTCTCCGCTTCAGCGGCCGCTTCCGGTTCCGCGTCTGTCTCGACGACCGCTTCCGGTTCGGCGGCACCCGCCGCATCATCAGCCAATTCCTCTTCGGTGTTCGCCGTCTCTTCAACGGTCTCGGCTTCCGCTGCATCGTCGACTGCATCGGCCGTTTCTTCCGCTGCGGGGGCGTCTTCGGCTTTCGCTTCACCGTCCGCCGAGTCGCCTTCAGCCGATTCCTCGCCCTCCGCTTCGGGGGCGACCTCCTGGTTCCGTGCTTCGACGATAGCCTTCGCCGCTGAAAGAATCTTCTCGGCTTCGTCCAAACTGACGTCTAGATACTCGACCATGTCGTCAACGGATGTTGCGGCCAGCGCCTCAACATCTGCGATATTTTTCTCGGCAAGAATCTCGGCCTGGTTCGGCGAAACCCCTTCGAGCACCGACAGCGGAACCGCTTCGCCCGACGCCATCATCTTGCCCATCTGCAGAGCAATTTCCTTCTTCAGTTTTTCTTCGCTGACGATGTCAATGTCCCATCCGACGAGACGTGTCGCGAGCCGTACGTTCTGACCTTTCTTACCGATAGCAAGGCTGAGCTGGTCTTCGGCGACGATCACTTCCATCTTCCGTTTGTTGATGTCCGTGATGCGTACCTGCGAGACCTTCGCCGGCGACAGTGCGTTCGCCGCGAAAACCGAAGGCTCGTCCGACCACTCGATGATGTCGATCTTCTCGCCGCGGAGTTCCTTAATGATCGATTGAACGCGTGAGCCTTTCATACCAACGCATGCCCCGACCGGATCGACGTCTTTTTCATTCGACGCCACCGCGATCTTCGCGCGGTCACCCGGTTCACGAACAGCTGATTTGATCACGACCGTGTCATCGTATATCTCGGGAACTTCCATTTCGAACAACCGCTTGACTAGTTCAGACGATGCTCGTGAGACCTTTATCTGCTGTCCCTTTTGATCCTTAGTAACATCGACGATCGCTACGCGAATGCGTTCGCCCTGATTCCACATCTCACCGCGCGACTGTTCGCGTTTTGGCAAGATCGCCTCGAGGTTGTTTCCGAGATCGATGATCATGTCGCCGCGCTCGAATCGCTAGACAGTTCCGTTGATCAACTCTCCTTTTCGGTCGATGTACTCTTCGTAAACCTTTTCGCGAATGGCCTCGCGTACTTTTTGGACAAGGATCTGTTTTGCGGTTTGGGCAGCAATACGTCCCATCTCTTCCTGCGGAAGCGGGATCTGAAGCATGTCGCCGATCTCGATCTCATCCCCGGCTAATTCCTGTGCTTCGGTCAGCGATAACTCGGCTGAGTCGTTCTCAACTTCTTCGACGACGGTCTTCTGCAGCGAGATCTCGATTGCTCCCTCGTCGTTATTCCAGTCAACCTGAATGTTGTCGCCCGTCTTGTCCTGTGTTCTGAACTGCTTGCGTGCGGCCGCCTTGACGGCGTCCTTCATCGCCTCGATCACCATGTCGCGATCAAGTCCCTGCTCACTGCACAGCGCTTCAATACTCTGTCCAATCGATGATGTCATAATTACCAAACCGCCTTAGCCGCATCCGACTAGCGTTTCTTCTTAAATTCTTCGGTCAGATCGACTCTCAAATTTGCCTTTGAAATCGTCTCGAACGGGAGGCGGACCGTTCCCTTTGTCTTGTCGTCGAATACTATTTCGGATCCCTCCACGGCGGCGATCCTGCCATTGAAATTCGCCTGGCCGTCCACAGGATCAGCGGTCTTTACGTTCGCTTTTTTTCCCGTGTATCTCTCGAAATCCCCGATGCTGAAAAGTGGCCGCTCCAACCCCGGCGATGAAATTTCAAGCACGTACGGTGACGGAATAAAATCATCGGCATCGATGACGGCCTCGACGGCATGGGAAACGATAGAACAGTCCTCGATAGTTACGCCTTCAGGTTTATCAATGTAGATCCGGACGATCATGTTCCGCCGCCCTCCGACGATTTCCGAATAGACTAAATCGACGCCATTTTCCTTCGCAGCGCCCGCGGCTATCTTGTCAATTCTCTCTGCTATCGAAAGCGACTGCATTGCTTTAAAAACCAAAATAAAAAGTGGGCACGAAACCCACCACAACGTCCCACGCATTGCAGGAAAGGGAGAGTATATAACAAAGCATGCAGCTAAGACAAGCCGCATCTGGCTTAGACGGGTCAGTAAGCAGGCGTTACAACTGTAGGGTTTTCAGATTGCATCGAACACGACACGCGCGGCCCCGAGGATGCCGGCGGAGTTACCCAGTGATGTTCGGACAAGTCTTACGCGAGATGCGGGGTGGCTAAAAGCCCGGGTATCAATTTCGGCTCTGACGTGTCCAATGAACATGTCCCAGGCACCCACCGCGCCGCCTCCAATGACAATGATTTCGGGATTGAGGACGTCTACAAGACCCGCGAGAGCGATGCCTAGATAGCGGCCCATTACGCGAAATGCTTCGATCGCGACGGAGTCTCCGGCAACGGCGGCCTTGAAGACATCCCTTGCCGTGAACTCGGTGCTACCGCTGAGCTTAGACCCTGTACCGGACTCTCGCAGCAGTTCCCGAGCGATTCGCGCTATTGCCGTACCCGAGGCGTACTGTTCGACGCAACCGCGACTGCCGCAGCCGCACACGAGACCTTCCGGCTCGACGCAAATATGCCCGATCTCGCCAGCTGTACCGTCAGCACCTCGATACGGCTTTCCCTGAAGTATCAGGCCGCCGCCGATTCCGGTGCCGAGCGTTACACAAACCGAGTCTTCGATCCCCTTCGAGGAACCAACCCAGTGCTCGCCGATCGCAGCCGCGGTAGCGTCGTTCTCGAGCAAGACATTGAGATCCAATCTGTCCGAGATCGTTTCAGCTAATTTCAGATCATTGAGTTCCGGAAGGTTGGGAGAGCTGAGTATTCTGCCCTCTTTCGAATTAACCAGTGCGGCAAGCGCGAGACCGAAACCTGATGGTCGCTCTTGCCTATCAGTACCGGCAAGGCACGACTCTGCGCCAAGAACGATCGCGTCGGCAATGTCCGCCGCCCGGCCGGTTTGCGGCGTTGGTCCTTCAGCCTGATGCAGCACGGTTCCGTCGCACCGGACAGCGGCGATCCTTATATTCGTACCGCCGACATCACCGGCGAGCACGTAGTTGTCGTCCTTCATCCGTAACGCCGTGACTTACTCTTTTTTCGGCCGTTCGCTCTCGGGCACGTTCTTGTACACATCCTCGAACTTCGCATAGCCGTCCTTTATGACCGTCTGCATGAGATTATCTTTGTCGACTGCGGTCACCTCAAGCAGTATCGCCGGTACCTCTTTTCCGCCCAGCTGATCGTTCTTGAACGGCGTCGTGGATAAAGATTCGCCCTTCGCCAGTTTCATCGCCGCTTCGACCGCCTGACTGGCGAGCGGGATTATAGGTTTGTAGATCGTCATCGACTGTTTGCCTTGGGCTATATTTTGAAGCGCTTCCAGTCCGGCGTCCTGTCCGGTGACGAGGACCTTGCCAGCCAGTCCCTTCTTGGCGAGCGCCGAAATAACACCGCCTGCCATCCCGTCGTTTGAGACGACAAAGGCCTGGATATCGTCGTTTTCCTTAGTGAGGCTGTTTTCGGCAAAATTCAAAGCGAGATCATTCTTCCAGTCCGGGACCATATAATCCGCGACGATCTTGATGTCACCCCGATTAATCGCGGGTTGGAGAACGTCCAACTGCGCTTTTTTCATGATGTGCGCGTTATTATCGGTCGATGCTCCATAGACCATTACATAATTTCCCTTGGGCGTTTTCTGTAATGCGTATTCCGCGATTTTTCGACCGATGACCGGTACTTGATGAGAGATGTAGAGGTCGATCTTGTCCGAATTTATAAGTCGATCGTAGCTAATTACCGGCACTCCTTGAGCTTTAGCTTTGTCGACCATCGCAGCGGCTTCGGTCGCTTCCTGCGGAGCGATCACCAGGACGTCAACGCCCTGCGTCAAGAGATTGTCCACGTCGTTGGCCTGACGACTTGAATTGTTGTCGGCAACCGTGATAACGCACTCTACATTCATCTTCTTGCAGTGGGCTTCGAACGCATCGCGGTCGCGCTGCCAGCGCTCCTCTTTTACAGTAGCCATCGCAAAACCGATCTTTGGCTTCTTGTTCGGATCCGCCGAGGCCTTTTTCTGTTCCTGGGTAGTGTTTGTGCAACCTGACGCGATCAAGAACATTAACAATAGAAATAGCCCGCTCTTTTTCATTGAGATTTTCTCCTTCCTGGTATTCCGACAGAGTGTCACAATTAAAACAAAAAACAGCGATGTCGGCAAAACCGCACCTCCCTTCGCGTGATATCAAAAAGTGGCTAGTGACATCGCGTTTTTTGTATTACATTTCCGACTCGATTGGTTTCGCCAAAAAATTTTATAAAATATGTTTGAAATGCTGTCTATCTATGATATAAGTATCTATCAAATCTCAGCTTAGAAGTTTCATAAGCAGTACCAAGTGTTCTTTTTCCGGTTTTTACGCTGCGAGGGTCGTTTTTATTGACATCAACTCTCGATTCGTGTAAAAGATTGAAAGGTTTGATTTTTTGAAATTATTGATTTTGGGCGATATAAGAGGAGAGATATGAACAGCAAACTGTGGATTCGCAAGGCACTCTCTATGTGCTTATGTGTTGCGGTGCTCGCAACGTACTCAATGGTGGCTCTGGCTGGCCCTGGTAAGGCCGCCGGTGAACTTACGGTTTCCGGCAAGAATATCAACGGTGAAGCCCCGTTTGTTTTAGTTAACGGAGAGGCCGCTCGTAGCGGGCGTTCAGTTTTTTCGGGTAGCACTATTACGACCTCTGATAGCACAGGCGCGGTTATGAATTTGGGCCGGCTTGGAACGATCGAATTAGGCCCCAACACGGCCTTGGCTCTGACCTTCGACGAAAAAGGAATTTTCGGTGATCTGACGACCGGCAATGTCTCGGTTCTTGGAGCCGCGGAAAACGTGACTATTAAAACTCTCGACGGTAAGACCGTTCAACTGGCAGCCGGAGAGTCGGTCATGGCGTCCGGCAAGAAGCAGGATGATGATGACGACGACGATGACGGTGGACCCGCATGGTGGATCTGGGCAGCCATTTTCGGTGGAGCCGCGGCCGGCATTTTATACACCGCTCTCAGCGACGGTGAAATAAATGTTGGCGGCAGTGGAACAGTTATCAGCCCTACTCGATAGAGTTTGCGACTTTTCCTGGCGATTCGTTAGCGCTGGGAAAAGTTATTTTTAAAGGATTGTTACAGGAGGATATTAAATCAAATGCTCGGCAAAAATTGTTTTCGTAAAATTACCACATCCTTAACTGCCGTGGCGGTGTTGTGTGCTTATTCCATGGTGGGACTTGCCGCAACAAAAGACCTCACAGGTGAAATAACGGTCACGGGACAAGTTTCGGTGAACGGTCAGGCCGCAGTTTCTAATTCAACTATTATTTCCGGGAGCACGATCGTAACAGGGGCTGATTCAAGCGCCGTCATCAGTCTTGGCAAAACCGGAAGGATAGAAGTTCTCGCGGATTCGAACATCGTTTTGAATTTCTCGGATTCCAGTATTGTCGGCATTCTCTCGTCCGGCAAGACTCGCGTTTCCAACGCCGCGGGTGTAGCAACGACGATCACGACGAAGGACGCTACTGTCATCGCCGATGCCGGTCAAGCGGACAACTTTACGGTTGAAGTTGAGTGTTCGCATACTCACGTTGATACGACCTCCGGACTTGTTACGATGCGCGAAGGCTCTTCTGATAAGCAGATTGCGGCGGGTACCTCGGCAACTGCAGGGAATCTTTCGCAAACCGGTTGCAAGCCCTGCTTGCGTCCCGATTCAGCTCCTCCTGTCCGCGTTGCCGGATGGCCATGGCTGATCCTCTTGGCAGCGGGTGTTGCAGGTGTTGCGATCCTCTTGGGTGGAAATAATGAAACCAATCCAGGCGGCGGCGTAATTATCGTGAGTCCAACTCGTTGATCGCAGTCGTTAACTGATTTTAATTTAGCAACCAAATGCGGGTCATGTTCTAGGATGTGGCCCGCATAATTTTGTTTACACTTCGGGTTGAACAAGATCGTTTTAATTTGTAGTCTTTATATTTTATTGAATTATGCATATTGCAGTTATAGGCACTGGATACGTTGGCTTAGTCACGGGTGCGTGCTTTGCGGAATTTGGCGTTGACGTCACGTGCGTGGACGTTGATACAGCAAAAATCGAGAAATTGAATAACGGTGTGATCCCGATCTATGAACCCGGGCTCGATCAGATGGTCGAGAAAAACGTCAAAGACGGTCGGCTTCATTTCACTACTGATCTCCGTACAGCCGTTCAGGGAGCCCAGGTAGTTTTCCTTGCCGTTGGAACTCCGCCAAAACCTGACGGCTCGCCTGATATGAGTTTTTATCAGCAAGCAGCAAAGGACGTGGCTGAGGCGATCAACGGTTACAAAGTCCTGGTCACAAAATCGACGGTTCCGATCGGAACCGGAAAATGGCTTCACGACTTCGTCACGGCTAATCTTAAAACGCAAACTAATTTTGGTGTCGCTTCTAATCCGGAGTTTCTTCGGGAAGGCGCAGCTATCGACGATTTTATGCGGCCGGATCGTGTAGTCATCGGAAGCAATGAAGACGAAGCTATCGAGGTGATGAAAGAGCTCTACCGTCCGCTCTATTTGATCGAGACGCCTATCGTGATCACATCGCTCGAGGCGGCTGAGCTTATCAAGTATGCGGCGAACGCATTTCTCGCAACAAAGATAACCTTCATAAACGAGGTCGCAAATTTATGCGACGCTATCGGCTGCGATGTTCACGATGTCGCTCGCGGCATGGGAATGGATAATCGCATCGGCCGGAAGTTTCTTCATCCCGGGCCGGGTTACGGTGGCTCGTGCTTTCCAAAAGACACACGGGCACTCACTACCGTCGCAGACCAATTCGGTGTCGAGACTCGTATCGTCGATGCGGTGATAGAAGCTAATGAACGGCAGCGTGACGCGATGATCCCGAAGATCGAGGCTCTGGTTGGCGATCTTCGTGGAAAAAAGATCGGGGTTCTCGGACTTTCATTCAAACCCGAAACGGATGATATGCGGGAATCGCCGGCGATAGACATTGTCCATACCCTGATCGAGCGGGGTGCAACCGTCCGGGCGTTCGATCCAGTCGCGATGGATGAGGCTCGACACTTCATCAAAGGTATCGAATACGCGTCGGATGAGTATGACGCGATCGACGGAGCCGATGCACTTGTGATCATTACCGAGTGGAACCAATTTCGGGCGCTCGATATGCAGAAGGTCAAGCAGTTACTACGGGCTCCAAAAATTGCCGATCTGCGAAATATTTACGAACCTTCTGACATGCGCTCGCTCGGATTTGATTACGTCGGCGTCGGAAGGTAACGATTTATCGGGCCGGCCGGTGTCGTTCGGCCTTTTCCTTATCTTAAAAGATATGTCCATCACAACCCGAGTCCTTGTCACAGGTGGTGCCGGATTCATCGGTTCGAACCTTGCCAACGAGTTGATCAGACAAGGTGCAAAGGTCAGGATCATCGACAACTTCGTGACGGGAAATCGAGAGAACCTCGGCGAGATCTCTGGTGATTTTGAATTCATAGAGGGTGATATAAACGACGACAAGGCTTTGCAGAGTGCCATCGAAAATGTCGAGATCGTGTTTCACCAAGCCGCTCTTCCGAGTGTTCCGCGATCTGTCGACAATCCCAGGGAAACTCACCAGGCTTGCGTAAACGCAACATTCAATCTTCTGGTCAAAGCAAAAGAGTCAGGAGTGCGGCGGATGATCTATGCGGCCTCAAGTTCCGCTTATGGCGATCAGCCGACGCTTCCGAAGGTCGAGACTATGTTGCCCGATCCGCTTTCGCCGTATGCTGCGGCTAAATTAATGGGCGAGTATTACTGCAGCGTGTTCAGTCGGGTTTACGGACTCGAGACCCTTTCGCTGCGTTACTTCAACGTGTTCGGTCCACGTCAAGATCCTTCGTCGACCTATTCCGGTGTGATCTCGCGATTTATCGACGCATTGATGAAAGGAAAAACGCCGGTCATCTACGGAGACGGCGAGCAGACGCGCGATTTCACATTCATCGCAAATGTGGTCGATGCGAATATTCGCGCAACCGAGGCGAGCGATGGGATCGGCAGCGTAATGAACGTGGCGAATGGCGAGCGCGTCTCGCTCAACCAGCTGCTCGCAACTCTTAAAAAGATTACCGGCCGCGAGGCTGTTCAGGTCGACCATCAGCCCGAACGCACTGGTGACGTCAAACATTCGCAGGCGGACAACTCGAGAGCTGTCGAGTGGCTGGGTTATAAAAAACTGGTGGGCCTTGAAGACGGCTTAAAGAAGACTATCGAATGGTGGACCGGCAGCCGGTTCGCGAAATGAATTCGAACGTTTTACTTTCCTGTCGAAAACACATCGTCCGCGACCTCTGAATTGACCAGGATCTCCTTAGCTTTAAAGTCCGCGTAAATAGTTATCTGTTCCGTGTCGAACCGCTGCACGTATTTCTCTGGAACGGCGATCCCGTCTACGACCCGCATCTTGTCGATCTCAACCGATGTCGTCACCTTCCGTCCGTTGATGTCGTAACTCGAGTCGTAGCCCTTGATCTGGTTCGTTTTTTCATCGAGATAGAAATCTGTGTAATATCCTTCCGGCGAGGTAAGCCTGAATCCCCTTTTTTTCTTTTTAGCGTCCGGAAGCGGTGTGATGACGAAACCTACTTCATCGATCATCGGCAATACCGGAAGGCCGAGACGATTTACAGGCGGAAGCGTCAGTCCGCCACGAATAGTGGTGGAGGTTTGCACGCCGTCATAAACCTGCTTGATCGGTTGAAAGGGGTTGTTGATCTCAATGCGATATTTCTCTTTTGCGAATATCGTGATGAACGTCGCCGGTATCGCCTGATTAAACGCTGACGTTGTTACGTCGACCGACCCGCGAATAACCAGAGTTTTCATTGTCCGCAGTTTCTCACCGCCGTGCGCCGCCAACGCGAGTTTCGCTAGAGCGATCTCCGCTTCAAACTTCGGCGCGGGTTTCGTTTGGGAAGGTACCAGCAAAGAGCAGCTGAATATCAGGGCTACTACGACAAGCGATCTGGACATATTTAGTCCTCCAAACAAAAAAGAGAAACGCGGGCCAGGTCGGCCATGAGCGTCCCTCACAATCTATAACAGTTCAGTCGCTTCTACCAGCTAAATCGAGCCTGCAATTCTATCCGTCGGTTCGAGGAACCGCCGCCACCTCCGCCGCCCGGTCCAAACCCGCCGAACCCACCGCTCGTGGATGTCGATTGGCCAAATCGGCTCGACGAAATGTTGCCAACCGGTGTCCCGAAATTGACGTCATTGAAAATGTTATTGAAGCTGATTCCGAGATTCAGGTTATACGGCTTCCGAACTTCGGCACCGCCGAATCCACCACCGCCGCCACCGGCTCCGCGGCCTCCACCGCCACCGCCACCGCCACGCCGACCACCGCCGGCCGCGGGGAAGCCGCCAGTCTGCCCGCCGCCTGCGGAGGCGGCCGTACTTGCAACCGGCTGGGGTGACTTTCCAAAACCAATGTTCTTACTCAAGCGCAGATTCACCGCAAAGTATCCCGGAGCTTGGCCGAAGTTCCGCGGAATTATCGCGTTCGGATCCTGGCCCGCGACGTCGCAGTAAGAGGCAGTAATTCCGCGCAGCGTACATGCCGCCGCCAACTCGCCAAACGTCGGACGTTCTGTAAACAACGTGTCGCCGTTCGCGTCGATGCCGCGCGTGATATTGAAGGGCCGGCCCGAGCTCGCAATGATGAAGGGACTGACCGATACGGCCCACGGAAGGGTGAAGTTCCCTCCGATCACAAAGTTGTGACGAATATCGAATGATGAGCGGCCGAATTCGCCCGTCAGATCATACGCGTAAGCGGGAAAGCTGCCGGCGCCGTCAGAGTTTGAATTCGAGTAACCCAAACTGTAGTTCGCGAAAAGATTGAAGCCCTGTCGAAACGCAGACCTGATGTTTACGTTCAAACGATTTTGATCGAGCGTTCCGGTCGATTCGTACTCAAAAATATTCCCCGCTGTCGGATCTGGCCGAGCAGCGTTATTACAACCACTGACGATCTGGACCTCAGGAGGACATATCGGAGCGTTGACGTTACGCGATCGAAGAACATTCTGTGTGCGAGAACCGATATAAAACAGCGCCATAGTGGTGCGTGCCGGGAGCTGTCTCTCGACACCGAACGCCCACTGCGTCATGACCGGGATCTTCAGGTCTCCAGATACCCGCCGGATCGTGTTCGATTGCGGGAGGGCTGTAAGGATCTGTGCAATGGTCGGGACGCTGGTCACTCCGTTAAGCGTGAACGCCGCTTGCCCGAGCAGCATGATCGCCGCAGCACGGCGAACAGAATCGGTTTCGTTAGCGCTGACGATCAGGTCAAGCTGCCCTTCGCCACCGAACCTCAAGGCCTGCAATGTCAAGTTCTCGCTAAAGCGTTCGTAGAAAACACCGATGCCACCACGAAAAACGGTCTTCGGCGCTCGAGCTCCACCGGCTCCCGGAGACCAGGCAAATGAAAACCTCGGAGCGAAGTTGAGATTGTCGCTAACATTCGTCTGGTTCTCGTAACGAAGACCGAAGCTGAGCGTAAGGCCCTGACTCACGCGCCAATCGTCAGTCACAAACAATCCGAGATCGGTACGCGAAACATCCTGCGCAGGATCGCCGGTCGTTATCCGAAACTGTGTCGGGAAATAACGCGGGTCGGTATTACCCATTATGCGCCCGCGATACTGGTCGAGTGGACTCAACGCCGGAGAAACCACAATGCACGTCGGTGGATTCACGGGCGAGCAGCCCGCAGGATTTCTGATCTCGGGGGCTCCGGGAAAAGAGAATGTTCCGCCGAAGTTACTTTCCGAACGATCCGTAAAACTGATGCTGCGGAGACGCACACCGAATTTCAACGCGTGCGACGAATTCTTACCGACCGACGTCGTCGTGTAGTTCTGAAGCTCCCAGTCGTTTGAACGATTGAAGCTCAATCCGATCTGCGAACCACCACCCGTGAAGGCTTCGGCAACATTGATAGTAGGGACCGAATTGTCGCCCGCCTGTTCGCGTTTCTCCCAACTATATTCGAATCGCGTCTCGTTGATCGTAGTGGGGTTGATGACCATCGTCTCGGTAAATCTCAGCTCGTGTTCGACATTCTTTGTCGCGTACGCGCGGGACGGGAGCGAGGTGCCGCCGATTCCCTGATTATCAACTGAGGATCGGGAAAAGCTGTATCGCGCGACAAGAGTGTTCTTGTCGTTGATCGCGAAATCAAATCGCGGACTGAACGACAGACGCCGGTTCGGTATCTGAAATTCCTGTTGAAACGGGATCGGATTCAGAGCCTGGTCCAGAATGATGGCATTGACGATCGTATTGTTATCGACGTCGCGATTGTTTATGTCAAGAAAGAACGACGATTTCCCTTTCTGAATAGGACCCGAAATGTTCCCGCCAAAAAAACGAAGCTGGCTCGCCGCGCGATTGATCGCAAAAGGATTTCGCGAGTTCAAGCTCTCGTCATTAAAATTGAAAAATGCATTTCCGCGAAACTTGTCCGAACCTGGCTTGGTGAGGATCTCGATACGCCCGAAACCGAGCCGATCGTACTCCGCTGAAAATGGATTCTGGTTAATTCGAATTTCGCGGATCGCCTCCTTCGGCGGAAGGCGTCCACCGGTAAATCCATCGATGTATATCTGACCGCCATTCGGTCCGGCCGACGGGCCGGCGAGTGCCTGGAGCGCGGCCTCAAGCTCGTCCGGGTCGTCCGGTAGCGCTTCCAGATCCTTTTCTTTTAGCACTGTCGCACCCGCATTGTTTTGCGGATCAGTTGAAATTCCTTCGCTGCTCGAAACATCCACCTTCTCATCAACGCCTGCGACGGTCAGGGGAACAATCAGTTGTTCCCGGGTTCCGCCAGTGATCTGCACCTCGGTATTTTCGTAGAGCGCGAAATTCAGAGCCTTGACCTTAACGGTGTACTTGCCGGGCGCAAGCCCCGTCACTGTGAACTCACCGCGGGCAGTACTCGTCGCGTTTTTTTCCGTCCCATCCGCTGCAACGACCGTCACTGTGGCGC
>JBKKAS010000078.1:0-12278 GCA_046714595.1 Pyrinomonadaceae bacterium
CATCTAGTCCGGTGATGGAGGATGTATGATCGATCCACACGAATTTACCGGGATCGGAGTAGTCAGTAAGGAGTAAGCAGTAAGCAGTAAGCTGTAAGCAGTAAGCAGTAAGCAGTAAGCAGAAGGCAGGAGTCGCTAAAGCAGTCCTGCCTTTTTCTGTTTTCCAAATCTGAAATCTGAAATCTCAAATCTCAAATCTCAAATCTCGAAACTACAACCTCAAAGACGAAGGACCAAAGACCAAAGCCCTATTCAGACAAGTACTCCGCCAGCGCTGATTCCCAGTCTTGCAGCGGAGCTATTCCGAGATTTTCTAGTCGGACGCTGGCCAGTTTCGAGTTGGCCGGCCGCGGTGCCGGACGTTTCAGATCGCTATTCGAAACCGGCTCTATCAAACGCGTATCAAAACCGCCGATCTCGCACACCTTCTCCGCAAAACCAAAGTAACTTGTGCCCGGTCCGGAATTCGTAATGTGGAATACGCCTGACACGTCTGTCACCGCAAACTCGCGAAGCCGCTTTGCCAGATCGCGGGCGAAGGTCGGGGTTCCGTACGCGTCGACGATCGCCTTTATCTTTTTCGTTTCCGCCAGCAGCCGGTGCATCACGCTCAGGAAATTAGTCCCGCCGCGGCCGTAGATCCAGCCGGAGCGCACAACAATGACACTTGGATCCGCCAGCATGGCAGCAACCTCACCGTCGTACTTCGTTACCGCGTAGACGCCTTCCGGACTCGGGGCATCGCCTTCGGTATAGAAGCCCGGATCCGATCCGTCGAAAACGTAGTCGGTCGATATCGTGATCAATTTCGATCCCGTCTCTTTTGCAGCTCGTGCAAGATACTCCACCCCGCGAGTGTTGGCTCCGCGGGCGGCTTCGAGATTTGTCTCCGCGCCGTCGACGTCCGTATACGCGGCACAGTTCAGAACGGCATTCGGACGGTGCATTTGGAGCTCACCCATTACCGCTGAGCGATCCGCGATGTCGAGCTGCTGACGCGTAAACGTGACTACGTCATCGCCGATCTGGCGGCAGTGCTCGATCGCTGCTCGTGCCACCATTCCATTTGCCCCGGTAATTAGGATCTTCATCGTATTCGTCGGATCGACAAATCAATATTTTCTGATTGCTGCTTCTGCGCCAACCGGCGCAGAAATGCTCGCCTAAAATATCCAGTGTGTTATAAGATATGGTCTCAGACCAAACTAAACCAATAATAGTAGTTGAAACTATATGCTTTTCAATCTCAGAAGTATCGGCGTCGTCTTGCTTTTCGTTGTTTGTGTTTCATCCGGCTTGGCGCAGAATACGAAACCCGACCAAAGCACAAAAACTGCGCCCGTCGTCCAGCCGACCCCGGAAAAGATCGGTAGTCTTAAAGTCAATTTTCCCGAGGTAGAAGGCTGGGAACTCAGTGATCCATATTTTTATCCGACACCGGATGCCGGCCACAGTGTTAATTACGACTCTCCGGGGAACGGACGCGTCACCGTCTACGTTTACACTGGCGGACACAAGAAGATATCGGACGAGTTGTCCGGCCCGGTGAAGGACGAGCTGGAAATGGCGAAGGCCGCGATCAAATCGGCCGGAGAGCAGGGGATCTACAAGGATGTAAAGGAGCTTAAGACCGAAAAGATCGTGCTCGGCGGTTCTGCCGGAAAAGTGAACGTGTTGCGGTCCAAATTCACGCTTTCGCGAGATGGCAACAAACTGGCATCGGAGATCTATGTTTTCCCATACCGGAACAACATCATAAAACTTCGCGTCACGCGGCCCGTGTCGGCCGGAGCGGAAGGCGATGCATCCTTCGCTAAGCTGCTTTCGGAGATGGACGCGGTCTTTTCAAAATAAATCGTTCGCTTATTTCAAAGCGGTACCGTACATGGCGTGGTAATAGCTGCGGTACTCGCCGTTCCGGATATGGTCGACCCATTCCTGGTTTTTCCGATACCAGTCGATCGTAATTCGCAATCCCTCGTCCCATTTCACCAGCGGTTTCCAATCGAGCTCGGTTTCGGCTTTTGTCGGATCGATGGCGTAGCGGCGATCGTGGCCGAGACGGTCGGTTACGTACGTGATCAGACTACGCGGCTTGTCGAGAGCGTCTAGCAGCGAGTGCACGACGTCTATATTCTGCTTTTCATTTCGCGAGCCGATATTGTAAACCTCGCCCGAGCGCCCGATCTGGTACGCCTTTAAGATCGCCCGGCAGTGGTCGTCGATAAATATCCAATCGCGCACATTCTTACCGTCGCCGTAGACGGGAAGCGGATCATCATTCATCGCATTGGCGATCATGAGCGGAATGAGTTTTTCCGGGAACTGGCGCGGCCCGTAATTATTACCACACCGCGTAATGACCGTGTCCAGGCCAAACGTTTCGCGTGCCGCACGCACGACAAATTCGGCACCGGCTTTCGAGGCGGCGTAGGGCGAGTTGGGCTGCAGTGGTGAACTTTCGTTAAAGAAATCTTCGCTGTCGTCGGGCAGGCTTCCCATCACCTCATCGGTTGAGATCTGAACGAACCTCCGCACATTCTTGATCCGTGCGACGTCGAGCAGAACCTGTGTACCGATGATATTTGTCCGGAGAAATTCGTCCGCAGACGTAATGCTGCGATCAACGTGAGATTCGGCGGCAAAGTTTATGATCGCGTCGCAGTCATCCGGGACTGAACTGAGCACCGCGGCCCGATCACATATGTCGCCCTTAACAAAGGTGTGCCGTGACTCGTCCAGTCCTTTCAAATTTTCAGGATTTCCCGCGTAAGTGAGCGCGTCGAAATTAACGATCGATGTGTTGCTCGTTTCATCCAGAACAAGCCGGACGAATGCCGAACCGATAAACCCCGCACCGCCGGTAATAAAAAGAGTCTTCATGGATAGTGAATAGTGAAGAGTGAATAGTGAAAAGTAAGGACACCGCGAGCAAGTTCTTACTTTTCACTTCTCAATCTGCCTCATTTGTCGCAGCACCAACTCGGCATATTTTTTCGGTGAGTCGATATCGTCGAGCACGATCTTGCCACCCTCCTCGCTCGCGTTATCAATTATTACATCGCCAATTCCAAGCATTCTCTGCATCACGCTTGCAGATACCGTCACGTCCTGGATCCGCCGCAGCGGAATGTTCTGAGTAGTTCGCGAGATCAATCCACGGTCGATCTCGATCGTCGTGTCGGTCAGCGAGTAGCGCACGAGTTTCTTCTTAAGATGGAAATAGAGCGGTACAAGCAGCAATAGTAACCCGATGGCCACCGCGATAACCGGCGAGAGAGTGGGAACGAACATCGTAAGTATTACAACGAGCAAAAACGCCGCCAACACCGTGGTCGCGTAGCCCGCGAATACCAACTTAAGAGTCGGGGTCGTCGAAAAGATCCGGACCGGATCATCCGGCCGTTCCGCGACCGAGCCAACGGTTCCCCTTGTCGCGACGCGCGTTTCCTCATCCGTCTCGAATGCGGTTCCGCATTTATGACAGTAGACGGCATTGTCAGGGTTTTCCTTGCCGCATTTTATGCAATACATATGATCGAGATCCTGCTTCGGGCAATAATACAGGAATAGCATCCTCAAACAAAAAAGCGGCCGATCGGATCGGCCGCAGGTCGTTTAAGACAAATGGAGAAGAGAGGAACTCACGTCAGCATCTCTAAAAATTCTATTGGTTCATCAGCATCATCTTTCCATCCGCTGTTCGGACGGCTAAGACGCCGGGCTCATATATATTTAATGGTCGAGATTCTCTCTGAACGATCTGGGCCGAACGATTGCCGATGGAACGGACGGTGTTGATGTATCGGCCTTCCGAGATCGAACTGTATCTCGACGTAATGCGCCGAACATACTCTTGAGTTTCGCGATACGGCGGAACGTTCCATCCGTACTTCATGACCGCTCCCTCACCCGCGTTGTAACCGGCCAGGGCCAGAACGACGTCGCCCTTGAAAGTATCGAGCAGCCATCGCATGTATTTCACACCGGCGTCGATATTTTGTCTCGGATCGTAAATGCTCGTCACGCCGAATCGTCTTGCGGTAGCGGGCATCAACTGCATCAGGCCGCTTGCGCCTTTATTCGACGTGGCCCGTATCTTGAACGACGATTCCTGGTGCATCTGAGAGTAGATCAGCAGCGGATCGATATTATATCGATGGCTGGAGTCGACGATGTACGAATCGTGAACCGGATTCCCTGTTGTAAAACCTTTTAAATGTGAGTTCTTTCCCATCGCGGGCTTTGTCGATGCCGAGCTTGTCATGCTTTCGCGATTAGCAAGGCCATCAGTGACTGCGACGGTCCAACCGGTTTTCACCGTCTTTTTTACCAGCCTGTCCTCGACCAAAACTTGCCACTTTGAAGCACGGCCTTTGCGGTTCTTTTTCGCAATGGGCAGAACGGTCGGTGCGGGCGCGAGATAAACCGGAACGCCCTGTGAACGGTCAAAGTTGTCGAACGGTTTAGGCGAACTCTTCTGGCCGTAAGCGGACATCGTGAGGCAAATCGAAGCCAGGACCAGTAAATATTTGTTCTTCATGGGGTGAAACAATTCGAAATCGCGTTCGGCCAACGCGAGGTTCTAATTAAATTGTAGAGTGCGAAGAGGGTGATCAAGACGTCCGAACGATCGGGCCGGCCTGTCTTTAATTAAAAAAGGACTAAAATTGACCTGTTTCCACAGTTTGGCAATGGGCCAACGCCGTTTATCACGACTGGTCAAAGGATATCACTGCGGGAAATGATTCGTAAAGGGAATTCTTGGTACTACCCGATATCGGCGGATTTAGGCTATCTTAGGCGTAATGCTGTACGTCTCGCAGATCATCGGTCAGCCGATAATTGACGCCCGGAATGACAAGATCGCCGCGATCAGCGACGTCCTTGTTCGCTACGGAATCGACGATTACCCGCCGGTTATCGGCGTCGTCGCCCGATTTCGGAGGCGGAATTTTTTTATCCCGCGGCGGAACATCGCAGAGTTAAGCGAGCATGGCGCCAAGATGAGCTCGGCGAAGCTCGATCTTACGCCGTTCGAACGGCGCGAGGGCGAAGTGCTGCTCGCAAAAGATGTCCTCGACAATCAGCTTATCGACGTCGACGGAAAGCGGGTCGTCCGCGTAAACGATGTGCAGCTGATCGATGTCGGGGATTTTTGGCGCGTTACCGGAGCAGACGTTAGCCTTCAGGGGTTTGTGCGCCGTCTTATGCCGAAAGGTTTCTATGGCAGCCAACGGCCCGTTGAGGTGCTTGATTGGTCGGACGTCGGGTACCTGGCAACCGATACCGCAACGGTCACTGTCCAGCTGAAATCTTCAAAGGACAAGTTGTCACGGCTGCATCCGGTCGAGATCGCGCAGTTGGCGGAAACACTTTCGCCCGTTCATCGAACAGAAGTCGTCGAAAGTCTAAGTAACGAAATTGCCGCGGACACGCTCGAGGAAATGTCGACCGAAGCACAGGCCCGAATTCTCGAGGAAATGGATGAGGAGCGTGCGGCCGACATTCTCGAAGAGATGTCACCCGACGACGCCGTCGACGTCCTCGACGAGATGGACGAGGGAAAAGCCCAGGAGTTGTTCGACCTCATGGAGGACGACGAGAAGGCAGATGTCGCCGAGCTGATGCACTTCGAACACGATACGGCGGGCGGTCTGATGACGACAGAGTTCATCGTTTTCCCGAAGACCCTCACCGCCGGCGAAGCGATAGCTCGTCTTCGTGAGATGGCCGAAACGCCCGGTATGATCTATTACCTTTATGTCGTCGAAGAAGAGAATTCATGGAAGGTGTGCGGTCTGATAAGTCTTAGAAGCCTGATCCTGGCGGACCCGACGCGTCCGCTGTCGGAGGTTATGCGAAGCGAATTTCGCTCAGCGCATCCGACGGACTCCGCGGAAGAAGTCGCTCAAACAATTTCCGAATATAACCTGCTCGCCTTGCCGGTCGTCGATGATGAAGGCGACCTCGCAGGCATCGTCACGGTCGATGACGCGATGGAGATACTGCTGCCGAAGAATCTGCAGAGACGGTTACCCAGATTGTTTGGTTAGCCAATCCGCAACCTCACTAACTTGTGAAACCGGTCATTGGGCGTCGAAGCCTGTCGAGTCCTGGGTCAGCTTGCCAATGCAAGCTCGATCGCTTTTTCTGGCGTTATCAAGCGTCCAAGTTGGAACGCTGTCGAAAAGGCTGCGTCCGGCAGCTTGGTTCTTAGCCTTTCAAGGTAAGCGTTTCGAAATATATCTTCGGCCGGCTCTATCTTATAACCGATAGATTCGCGCAACGCTTCGGCCGCGCCGCAAAGTTGAGCGGCGCGATCGTGATCTCCGTTCTCAACCGCCAGGGCAGCAAATCCGTCGAGCGAATACGAGATCGTCATCTTGTTGCCCAGCTCGGAGGCGAGACGCGCGGCTTCAGCAAAATGTTTCTTGGAAAGAAGGAAGTCAGCCTCGCCAAAGCATGCGGCACCCAGATTATTTAGCGCGTCACTCACGGCGCTTTTGTTGTCGAGACCGCGAAACAATCCGAGCGATTCCTCAAACAACGGCCTTGCACGCACAAAATCTCTTTCAGTTCTGGCAAGATCGCCGAGAAAACTCAGACTAATGGCGATCCCGAATTTGTCGTCGAGCTCGCGGCTTATCGCGAGTCCCGATTCGAAATATTTCCGAGCTGCGGCAGCGTCACCCTGCTGCATTGCAACAAGGCCAAGACCACGGCTCGAGAGCGCGACGCCCTGCTTATCGCCTGCCTCTTGTCCGGCGGCCAGTCCATCGGAATACGCTTTCCGCGCCGTTTCGTAATCGCCGCGAAACCGCGCAGCCAGCCCGAGTCCGTTCATCAACTTGAACCGAAGCGCGGCCGGAGGTTCACCGCCGCGCTCGAGCGCGGCCTTCAGCCAGCGATATCCCTCGCTTAGATGACTGTGCAGAAGCCAGAAATTCCGCACGGCGACCGCAAGCCGGACCGCCATCGCCGGATCATTGTTCAACGACCACTGCATCACGGAGCGGAGATTGTCGTGCTCATCCTCCATCCGGTCAAGCCATTCAGCCGACTGCGCGGCCTGGAGAAACGGTTCGGCCCTTTCGCCCAACGAAACGAAATACTCCGCATGGGCGCGAGACGTTAATTCGTGTTCTCCCGCCGCTCGAAGGGCGTCACCGGCGTATTCACGCACGACCTCGAGCATTCCGAATCGATGTTCGCCGCTTTCGCCGTCGACCCTGATCAGCAGGCTCTTGTCGAGAAGCGACGTGACCGAGTCAACGACCTCGATAGCGTGCTTCGGTGCGTCGGCGTTGCAAACGGCTTCAGCAGCATCGATCGAAAAGCCTGCCGCGAAAACCGACAGACGCCGGAATATCGTCCGATCGCTTTCGTCGAGCAGGTCGTGGCTCCAGTCGATCGCGCCCTGCATCGTCCGCTGTCGTTCCGGCAAGTCAAGCGCTCCGCCTGTCAGAAACTTCAGACGACTTTCGAGTTTCGACAGAATTGCCGACGGCGAAAGTACGCGGGTCCGCGCCGCGGCCAGCTCGATCGCGAGCGGCAAACCTTCGAGTCGCGAACAGATCTCAGCGACGCTTCTGGCATTCTCCTCGGTCAGCTTGAAATTCGGGTCGGCGGCCTGCGCCCTTTCCGAGAAAAGCCGCACCGCTTCGTTTTGCTTGATGGTGTCGAATGAAGAAAGCACGTCAGGCGGCGGAGAGAGCGGCGGTACGACGAATTCGCGCTCGGCAGTGATGCGAAGCAGGAAACGGCTGGTAACGATTATCTTGAGATGGGCGGCCGCCGCCAACAGCTCGGCAATTTGCGGGGCGGCATCCACGATCTGCTCAAAATTGTCCAGCACAAGCAGGATCCGCTTACCGGAAAGGTGATCTTTCAACATGTCCAGCAGCGGCCGGCCGCCGACATCTTTTACGCCGAGCGGTTGTGCGATCGTCGCGGGGACAAGTTCCGACAGAACGACCGATGACAACTCGATCATGAAAACGCCATCTTCAAACTCGGGAAGCATCGTCTCGGCAACCGCGTGGGCGAGACGCGTTTTCCCAGTGCCTCCGATCCCGGTCATCGTGACGAGCCGCACGTTTTCATCTCTCAGAAGATGGGTCACAGAAGCGATCTCACTTCGGCGTCCGATGATCGGCGCAAAGTAGCGTCGTAAATTGCTCGTACGGCGCCCGGTGCTTCCGACTTCGTGGCTGGTTACGTTCCGCGTGACAACCTCGGTCGGAGCCGTATCGAAAATGAAGGTCGCGTCTTCTTGGCCTCTTCCGTCGGCTCTCTGCAGTTCGGCTTCAACGTCGAGCTTTCGATCAAGTTCCTTCAGATCGCTCAACAGGGCGACGGCCGATCGATAACGTTCATCGCGATTAGACTGCAAAGCTTTGAGCACGATCCGCTCGAGCTCGGGCGGTATCTCGGGAGCGAGATGCGAGGGCGGGCTTGGAGTCTGGGTCAAGATCGCGGCGAGCGTGTCCGTTGATGTTTCGCCCGTGAACGGTAGCGAGCCCGTCAGCATTTCATAGACCACGACGCCGAGACTCCAGATATCGGTCCGGCCGTCGACATCCAAACCGCGTGCTTGCTCAGGCGACATATAGGACGCGGTTCCGACGATCATCCCGGCCTTTGTCAGAAATTGTTTCGAGCCGATCGCGGCGTGCTCGTTTTCGACAAGCTTGACCAGACCGAAGTCGAGAATTTTTGCCTGGCCGCGGCCGGTCATGATGATGTTTGCGGGTTTGATATCGCGGTGAACGATGCCGGCTCGATGTGCTTCGTCGAGTGCGGAGCAAACCTGCATCGCGATCTCGATCGTCTGTCGTACATTTCTCCGGCGGCGCCGGATCATCGAAGAGACAGTTTCGCCCTCGATGTATTCCATCGCAATAAACGGCCCGTCGCCGTGGGAATTGATCTCGTAGATCGTACAGATGTTTGGGTGATTTAGAGCGGACGCGGCACGAGCCTCGCGAAGAAAGCGTTCAAGGTGGTCTGCATTAGAGCTAAACTCGGCTGCGAGAAATTTTAGAGCGGCTTTACGTTGGAGCTGGTCGTCCTCCGCGAGGTACACCTCACCCATACCGCCGGATCCGAGCGGCGAGATGATCCTGTATTGTGAAAATTGTTGACCGACCTTTGACACGGGAAAACGCGAAAATTATACCACTAGTCAATAAGGGCGTGCGTTCCGTCACATTCCGTAACACCTTTGAAATGAAACCGCGCAAAATAATGCTCAGGAAAAGCCAGGTTGTGGGTCGATAAACTATAAAGTGCTTGTCGCAAAGATTATCGCTTGTTAGAATACAGACTCATTCTTGAAACAAAAAAGGAGTAACGATCATGTTTCGCAAAAGTGCTGTGTTTCTTACGGTTTTGACTCTCTTCGCTTTCATTCTGAGCCCGGCTGTTAGCAATGCCGGAGACTTCGCCGTCGGCACGACGCTCGAAAATTTTTCACTCCCGGACACGGCCGGCAAGATCCAGTCCTTCAACGACCTCAAAGGAAAGAACGGGACTGTAGTCGTGTTTCTCTCGGCCCAGTGCCCGGTCGTAAAAGCCTACAACGAGCGGCTTAGTCAGATCGCCGCCGATTATCAGGCGAAGGGTATCAGCTTTGTCGGTATAAACTCGAACCATACCGAGTCGGCCGAATGGGTCAAAACCAACGCCGCCGAAAACTACAAGTTCCCGGTCCTGATCGACAAGGGAAATGTGATGGCCGATAAACTCGGCGCGACAGTTACGCCGGAGGCTTACTATTTCGACTCGAAGAACGTGCTGCTTTATCACGGAGCGATCGACAACGATAAGAGCGGAAAGGCGATCACAGACCCTTACCTTCGCACCGCGTTCGATTCGGCCCTCGCAGGCAAAGTGATCGAGAAGAACCGCGCAAATGCATTTGGCTGCTCGATCAAGCGCGTAGAAAAGTAGGCATTGGTGATAACTCTCATTCGATCCGGGATGGTAAAAACGGTTTTAGGGGGCACGGTACTCGCTCTGTGCCTTTCGCTTTCTACAGCGGGACAGAACATCGCCGGCGGAAATCCGACAGCGACGCCGGCCGCGCCCGCTGACCTGCCAAAGGTCACACAGATCGACATAACCGGTTTACGTAAAGCTCTAACGCCATCAACCAAACCGTTACTCGTTAATTTTTGGGCGACCTGGTGCGACCCGTGTCGCGAAGAGTTTCCGGACCTTGTAAGACTCAACGGTGATTACGCCGGCAAGATCGACTTCATCACGATTTCGCTCGACGAGCTTTCAGAGATAAATCGCGACGTGCCGAATTTTCTTGCTCAGATGAAAGCGCGGATGCCAGCTTATCTGCTGAAGGCTCAGGACGACGATGCGGCGATCGCAGTCGTTTCGAAAGATTTCACCGGAGCGTTGCCGTTCACGATCCTCTACGATCCGACAGGGAAGCAGACGTTTTTCCGCCAGGGAAAAGTAAAGCTGGAAATTTTGCGGACCGAGATCGACAAACTTTTACTCACGCCTGCGGCCGCGCGTCCGCCAGTCTCAAACAAATAGTTAACAAAAGGAGTTCGATACTATGTTGCGAAAGATAGAAGACTTTCAGAAGGATTGGGCGTATGAGGCCGAGTCGACCGGCAAGATACTAAATGCATTGACCGACGAATCGCTTTCGCAGAAGGTAAGTGCCGAGGGCCGGAACCTCGGGTTTCTTGCATGGCACTTAACACAGACGCTCGGCGAGATGCTCGAACGAGTCGGCTTAAAGGTCGACGCTCCGGGATTCGATCAGGAATGCCCGACGAGCGCTTCCGAGATCGCCGCAGCGTATAAAAAAGCGGCGAGCTCGGTCGGTGATGAGGTTGGCAAGAACTGGACGGACGAAACACTCTTGCAGAGCGACGACATGTATGGTGAGACATGGGCGCGCGGCCTGACCCTTTTCTATTTGATCGCCCATCAGGCTCATCACCGCGGCCAGATGACCGTTTTGATGCGGCAGGCCGGCTTGCCCGTTCCGGGCGTCTACGGACCCGCAAAGGAAGAGTGGGCAGCCATGGGAGCCCCGGCGATGCAGTAACATTCGATTTTGGATTTTAGATTTTAGATTTTGGATTTACTGCAGCGGGAATGTGTCGCAGGCGTAGAACGCTTTAACCGCGAATGCCGCTGATAACGCTGATACAGAAAAGATCTCTGTTACGTTTACTGTGGTTCTCTCTCAAGAATCACCACGGACAACACGGAAGCACCCCGAATCAAATCCGACTAAATACCGCAATCGACAAGATCCATCCAACGCGATAGAATCTCTGTTTCATTTTGCAGCCAAGCCTTTTAACAGATGAAAGAGACAGCTATCACGCCGGAAATCATCGAGCAGCACGGCCTCACAACCGAAGAATACGAAAAGATAAGAACGATCATGGGCCGCGAGCCGAACATCACCGAACTTGGCGTGTTCAGTGTAATGTGGTCGGAGCATTGCTCGTACAAATCGTCCCGCGTTCACTTAAAGCGTCTTCCGATCACCGGACCACGGGTGATAGTCCCGCCGGGCGAGAATGCCGGCGTTGTCGATATCGGCGATGACTGGTGCGTGGCGTTTAAGGTCGAATCGCACAATCATCCAAGTTTTATCGAGCCGTTCCAGGGTGCAGCAACCGGCGTCGGCGGAATTCTCCGTGACGTTTTCACGATGGGCGCCCGGCCGATAGCCGCGATGAACTCGCTGCGGTTTGGCCCGCTCGACGATCCGAAACATGGCAATCGAAACCGTTCGATTATGAAAGGCTGCGTCGAAGGCATCGGACATTACGGCAACTGCTTCGGTGTTCCAACGGTCGGTGGCGAAGTGGTGTTCGACGAGGCCTACAATTTGAATCCGCTCGTCAATGCTTTTGCTCTCGGCGTAGTGCGAAAGGACCAGATATTTTTTGGCAAAGCTGAGGGGATCGGAAATCCGGTTCTGTATGCCGGAGCTAAGACCGGACGCGACGGCATCCACGGAGCGACGATGGCGTCCGCCGAGTTTGATGACGAAGCGCTTGAGAAACGACCGACGGTTCAGGTCGGCGATCCGTTTCTCGAAAAGCTTCTTCTCGAAGCCTGTCTCGAAGCAATGCGAAGCGGGGCGATCGCCGGCATCCAGGATATGGGAGCCGCCGGGCTTACGTCATCATCGGTTGAGATGGCCGCACGGGCCGGAACCGGTCTGGAACTCGATCTTACGCTTGTGCCGCAACGGGAAACCGGAATGACGGCATACGAGATGCTGC
>JBKKAS010000079.1:0-16595 GCA_046714595.1 Pyrinomonadaceae bacterium
GCTTGTGGGGGGCACTGGCTTGGCGGCTTCCCAGGTTATCCCCTCATCACCGGAGCGGATCGAGGCTCCGGCCTCGCCGACGGCAACAAGGCCGCCATCGCTCGCGCCTGTCACGCCATAAAGCCGCGAGCCATTAGGCGCGTCGATCTGAGTCCAGGTCGCGCCGCTGTCGGTCGTACGCAGTACTATGCGCTCTGAGCGCCAGCGCCGGTCGTCTCCGCCAACGGCGACGCCGGTCGTAGCATCACTGAAGTGCAGTGCGCGAAGCGCCGCGCTCGTGCCGCTGTCGACAAGAGTCCAACTCGTCCCGCTGTCGGTGGAACGTAGCAGCGTTCCGTCATCGCCAGCCGCGACCGCGACTGTAGGCGAAACAAAACGTACTGCTCGAAGCGTGGAGGTCGCGCCGCTGGCGACGGGTTGCCAAGTTCGTGCGGCATCTTCGGTGCGGAGAATCGTGCCGGCTTCGCCAACGACGAGTGCGACGGCTGACCCGTCAAATGCCACGCCGCGTAGCTCGGCCGTCGAACCGGTAATAACGGATATCCAGGTGCTGCCCGCGTCCTCGGTACGAAGCAGCTTGCCGGCGGCGCCCACGGCGACGCCGTTCAGTGCATCGGAAAACGCTACGCCCCGGAGCGTTTTATCGGTACCGCTTTCAGCTGTCTTCCAGGTCACACCCGCGTCACTAGTTATAAGAATCGTCCCTGATTCGCCCACCGCCGCGCCGACCCCGCTCTCGGCTAAATCAACGGCGTTCAGCGGCGCGCTGGGTCCGAGGAGCCACTCAATCCGGGCCGGCGGTCCCTCGCTGATTCCGATTGGCGTCGGGGATGGATACGCGCATGACATCGCCGCAGCCGTCACGACGAAAAAGCACACGGTGATCATACTTTTCTTCATCATTTAAACCTCGCAAGGAGTCCCTTGAAAGAGCTCAAGCCACATCTGCAGTGTCCGATTATCGTCATGCAGAGCGCAGAGTCGGCGAACGGCCGTACCCGGACTAACCGATTGCAGATACAGACAATTCAGTTGCCGTTGATATACGATTCCCGAGCTCGCTTTTAAGGAGGGAGGTGCATCACTCCAGTCGGCAATGCCATCTACATGAACAGGGAGCTAAAGCACCCTAACAAAATGGGAGCGAAACACCTGGTTCTTGCAGGACGGCAATATGCTAGTCGTAACCGCAAGTGCGGTTAGCCGACTGGTAAGACAAAAGGGTGAAACAACGGCGCGAACACTATCAGAGTCCAGCGTTCATGTCTAGTCTCTCTGTGGCCCTTGCCACTGATATCCGATCAAGGGCATTCTAAGGCGTTAGACCATATATATAAATTCGGCGTACAGAAAAGCAGCCACATCAGTAAGAGCCAAAATAGAAGAAGCAGATAGCGTTGACGATTGACGCGCTGAAGCGTTGCTGAAAATTTATTACTGGAGAATGATGTCTTTCACCTATTAGGCGAGACGGATAATTCTCAGCAGGGAGTGCTATTATGCCGGGACAAACAAGTAGGGCGAGGCATAATCCCGACGACAACAATGAACGACGCCGCGGAAAATCTTGTCTCCGCGGCGTATGCTGAATTCTAGAACTGATGCTGACTTATTCGAATTAAGCCGGAACCTTCCGGGCAGATTCACGGTCCCAGTTACGATGGTTTGCGATCGCGGCAATAAACGCCGCAGCCGCTTCGCCCGGTTTCCCGGCGATGATCACGGCCTCGTCGTCATCCTCCGCTTCACCCACGTAGGTACTATCGAGGAACAACTCCGTCTCGCCGGTCGAGCATATCGCCTTGCAATGTTTGTAGGCTTCATCCACGAAGTGACAGGCGTCGGCACTGGCGGCGAGGGTTTCAATACTTGCATCCCCGCCGGGAATGTAGACCGCGTCGAAGAGCACCGACGACGCCGTCAGTAGACTGAAGTCAGCGGCAACGGCTTTACCATCCGCAGTCTTGATCACGCCATGCCTCGGAGCGACCGTCTTGAGCGTCGCACCTTCCGCCATTAACGCTTTCTTCATCGATTCGAGATGCTTGCCGTCGAAGCCATCTGCGATGAGTGCCGCGATCTTTCGCGACTTGATCGTGTCCTTTACGGTGTTTGCCATACTCAAAGCCTTTGAAGCCTTAAGCGACGACTTGACGTTTTTCGGCTGTACAGATTTCGGATCTGTATCGGCTCCGAAAGAGTGGTTCATCGGCTGTTCAGGTTTCGCCGGGACCGGAATCCCTAACCCTTCTGCTACCTGCGCCGCAAGGTCCTTGTCGATCTGAGACAGAATGCCAAGCATTCGCGTGCGGATCGCCTGAATATCCACCTTGCCCAACTCAAACCGAAACGCATTGACCATGTGGTTTTTCTCGGCATCCGATTGGCTGTTGTAGAAAAGAGTTGCCTGACTGAAATGGTCGTGAAAGCTCGGACTCCGCTCCCGAACTTTTTTCGCATCAATGCGCTCCTCGAAGCTGTTAAATCCTCCGTCGGCCATGGCCGCCTGGAATGGACAGCCGCCGCCAATGGAGTTCGGTTCATAACTCACACGGCCGGTGTTGATCGTCTGCCGCATGTGACCATCGCGCTGATTATTGTGGACAGGAGCAACCGGCCGATTGATAGGTATCTCGTGAAAATTCGGACCGCCGAGACGTTTTAGCTGAGTGTCGAGATATGAGAAGAGCCTGCCCTGAAGCAGCGGGTCGTTCGTAAAATCGATACCCGGAACCACATGTCCGACATGGAAGGCGATCTGTTCCGTCTCGGCAAAAAAATTATCCGGGTTGCGGTTTAAAGTCAGCTTGCCGATCCTCTGAACCGGAACCAGCTCTTCGGGAATCAGTTTCGTCGGATCGAGAAGATCGAATTCGAACTTGTGCTCGTCCGCCTGCTTCACCAACTGAACGCCAAGCTCATATTCCGGAAACGCTCCGGACTCGATCGCTTCCCACAGATCGCGTCGGTGAAAGTCCGGGTCTTTTCCAGATATATTTTGCGCCTCGTCCCACGCAACAGAATGGACGCCGAGTAGCGGCTTCCAGTGAAACTTAACAAACGTCGATTTGTTTTGCTCGTTCAAGAATCGAAACGTGTGAACGCCAAAGCCCTCCATCATCCGGAACGAGCGCGGGAGGGCGCGGTCCGACATCACCCACATGATCATGTGCGCCGACTCGGGCATTAACGATATGAAATCCCAGAACGTGTCATGTGCCGACGCGGCCTGGGGCATTTCATTGTGCGGCTCGGGTTTTACCGCATGCACCAGATCCGGGAACTTAACGGCGTCCTGGATGAAGAAGACGGGAATATTGTTACCGACAAGATCGAAGTTCCCCTCATCCGTATAAAACTTAACAGCGAATCCGCGAACGTCGCGAGCGAGGTCGCTCGAACCGCGGGACCCGGCCACGGTTGAGAACCGGACGAACACCGGCGTCTCGCGTTTGGGATCCTGCAGAAACCCGGCTTTCGTGACCTTCGCCATCGACTCGTAGACCTGAAAGACACCATGGGCACCAGAACCGCGTGCATGGACGATCCGCTCTGGAATGCGCTCATGATCGAAGTGCGTGATCTTTTCACGCATGATGAAATCTTCGAGTAGCGTCGCTCCCCGCTCGCCCGCTTTTAGCGAATTCTGATTGTCGTTGATCCTGACGCCGTGGTTAGTGGTTAAGAACTGGTCGGCCCCGTCCTCGCGGTTTACATCGAGATCAACCTGTTTTTTACTGACATTGGTATTTTTTTTTTTGGTTGTCATTTTCCTCCCTTTGATTCGCCGGTGAACTAAGTCTTGATTCAGGCATAAGCCGATTCCGCGGACGCGGCCTTTATCCGTTGGAACAATTTTGGATGCTCACTCGCATCCGAACCTTCAATTTCTTCAAACAAACCGTCAACAAGATCATGATCCGCTTTTAAGAGCTCGATCGCATTCATATAATTTTCTCCTGAGATTTGGAAGTGTTAATTAATTATAGGTGGCTGCCGAACGACCAAGTGTATGGTTGGGAACAATAGAAGAGAATATCGGATTGGCGGAATCGTAGCCGGTGGTGGATCAAGGCTTTCGAGGATGCAGATCGTATCAAACTTTTATATGAATCTGCTTTTTGTATAAGATCCACATAAGGAACAGCCAGAAAAGAATGAAGCAGATCGCGTAGGCGAGCGACGCGTTGATCGGCGTCGCCCATGAGAGGAATGCGTTGTTGAATATCCACTGCTGAAGCGGAATGTCTTTCCCTTCTTCGGCACCCGCAACCCGTATCATCCCCAAAAGGCGCGCCATTATGCCCGAGAAAACGAAAAGAGCGAGCGCGTTGACGCCGAATATGACGAATGGCGTCGCCCAGCGTTTGTATCCCTTGATGTCGATGAGCCAGTAGCAAAACGCGAGCGTGAGCAGTGCGAGCCCGGTCGTGTACACGACGTACGAGCTTGTCCATAGAGACTTGTTCAGTGGCAAAGTTAAGCTCCATGTCCAGCCGATGGCGAGGAGCGCGGTGCCGAAGAAAAACAATCCGCTGACGCGGTTTAGTGACGAGTGATGAGTGATAAGTGACGAGTCGGATTCCTTGTCACTCGTCACTCGTCCCTTGTCACTCTGGATCAGCCACGTTCCCGTCAGCACACCGGAGAGGGTCGTGACGATCGCGGGGATGGTTGAGAGAATTCCCTCGGGGTCGAAAACTTTAGCCGAGCGCCAAATGTGAGCCTCGGTCAGAATGCTTCGGTCCAGATAAGCGGCGAGGTTACATGCCTTATCGTCGATGGTCGTCACGTCGCATCCGGGAACAGGTATCACCGCCATCAGCAGCCAGTAAAGCAAAAGCAGGCCGATGCCGATCACTGTCTGCTGTTTCCAATTCGTGTGCAGGAAAACGATCGAGACTATCAGGTAACACACCGCTATACGCTGAAGTACGCCGGGAATCCGCATCGTCGAAAAGTTGTACCAGACAATGGTTGCTCCAGCGAAGTAAAAACCGAGGACGACCAGTGCAGAAACACCGGCAGTGATCGCTGCCGCAGTTTTCTTTTCCAAAAGGTAAAGCAACAAGGCGGCGGAGAATGAAAGCACGAGAAGTATTTTGATCGAGTAAGGTATCCCGGTCGTGTCGTTAAATTGGAAGAACGGGATCATCGACATCAGGATGCCGAGTGCGAATATTGTCGCCGCACGCTGGACTACCTTCAGGTAGAGGTCGCGTGTGACTCCGTTCTGGATTCGCTTGCGCAATGCCATCGGGATAGCCACGCCGACGATAAAGAGGAAAAAAGGAAAGATGTAGTCGGTAGGCGTGATGCCATGCCACTCGGCGTGTTTCAGCGGTCCGTAGATCGCGGACCATGTTCCGGGATTATTGACGAGCACCATCCCCGCGATTGTCATGCCGCGGAAGACGTCGAGGGAAACCAGGCGATCTGCTTGAACCGCTTCAGCCACAATCTTATTTTTTCAGGAAGCTCACTATCAACAGAATGACTCCGATGACAACACCGATCGATGTGAACATCGCAAGAACGAGCAGCAGGTGAATTAAACCGCCCACTCCCTGAGGAGCGAAAATAAAGCCGGCGATCCAAATCAATACGAAAAGCACGGTCAATGCGAGACTTCCGCCCAGAACAATATACGAGATCTTTCGCATAGGTTAGTTCACCACCCCTTTTGTTCTCGAAGAGACGTAATATGGGCCGTGTGGTGCCGCGAGTGCCACGCGTAAAGTGCGAGCACCGCTTCCAGTGTCCACGGACCGGTTTCCGGATGGACAAACTCGCGCCGAAAATCTTCGTCCGTCATTGATTCGAGCAAAGACGTCCATCGCGAATGGACACCGTCGACGATCTTCAGCGAGACATCGACCGGCATCCGGCTGTCGGCGAGATCGGCCCAGCGGTCCTCGTAGTACGGTCTTATCGTGGGCGGTTCGTCCTCAGTTAGTGCGAGTTTGAAGCGGCACAGAGAGTTAATGTGGCTATCGGCCACGTGATGAACGGTCTGCCGCAGCGTCCATCCGCCATCGCGGTACGGCGTATCGAGTTGCTCATCAGATAGGCCATCAACCGCAGCGCTCAACTTAGCCGGAAGATCTACAATCGTCTTTGCGTTTTCATCACGGGATGGAAAGTTGGCGGGATCGAATTTGCCAACCGGATATCTTGGATCGTTGTTCATGATCACCTTCTTGTCGCTGAAGGCGACAAAGATAATAGCCTGGGGTGAGCGAACGAAGTGAGCGTAACCCCAGGTTAGAGTTACAAAGACGTCCGAGCCTGAAGGGGTCGAACAAAGTATTCTGTTGCTCCCCTTCAGGGAGCAGATCGGTTTCTCTCGATTACCCAGGGTTGCGGCCTTCGGCCTTACCCTGGGCTATTGTCTTTGTCCCCTTCGGGGACTAGAACCAATTCGCATCAGCCAAGATACGCATCTTCAAACCGTGTGAACTGTTTAAGGAACGCAAGCTTGATCGTGTCGGTCGGACCGTTACGCTGTTTGGCGATAATGATCTCGGCGATGTTTTTTTGATCCTCGGGAATCTCATCCTGGCTTTTGGCGTAGTAATCGGCGCGATAGATAAAGGCGACGACATCGGCGTCCTGCTCGATACTTCCCGACTCGCGAAGATCCGACATCATCGGTCTTGGAGGATTACGTGCCTCGGGTGCTCGCGATAGCTGCGAAAGAGCCATCACCGGAACGTTGAACTCCTTCGCAATCGTCTTAAGATCGCGAGAGATTTGCGACACTTCCTGCTGGCGATTTTCACTGCGCCGCGAGCTGCCCATCAACTGCAGATAATCAACCATGACGAGATCGAGTTTCTTTTGTTCGGCAGCGAGTCGGCGAAGTTTTGCACGGATCTCGAGTACGTTTATCCCCGGCGTGTCGTCGATATAAATGTCCGTCGCGGCGAGCGTCCCGATCGCTTCGGCGAGCCGCGTCCAGTCCGCCGTCGAAAGCATTCCAGTCCGCAGGTTTCTGGCATCGACAGACGCCTGCGAGCTCAGCATACGCATGACGAGTTGTTCCTTCGACATCTCGAGCGAAAAAACAGCGACGGTGGCTTTCTCGTGAACGGCCGCCCGCTGGGCAATGTTCAGGGCCAGCGCCGTCTTCCCCATCGATGGACGCGCAGCGACAATTATCAGATCGCTTGGCTGGAAACCCGAAGTAATTTGATCAAGATCACGAAAGCCGGTCGCGAGGCCCGTCAGGGCATGCGATTCGTGACGTGCATACTCCTGGATCTTTGTGAAAACATTTTCGGCGATCGGTTGGATGCGGGAAAAACCCTGCCGATCTTCCATTTGCGTCAGAGCGAAAACCATCTGCTCGGCGCGATCCAGAACGACCTCGGCGTCCTCTTCCTCTTCGAGCGCCTCGCTGGTTATCTCGTTACAGGTCCGGACGAGCGACCGCATCACCGACTTGTCGCGGACGACCTTTATATAATCTTTGAGATCCGAAAAATGCGGCAGGCCATAGGTCAGGTTCGTGATCGTGGTAACGCCGCCGATCGAATCGATCGAGCCGTCTTTCTTTAGTTCCTCGCCGATCAGGATCGGGTCGATTCGCTTCGAGGCCTCGAAAAGCGAAAGCATTGCGTTGAAGATCCGGCGGTGGAGCGGGCCGTAAAAATCTTCCACCTTTAGGTGTTCGACGGCTTCAGAGATAAGCGTATTGTCGAGCAGGATCGCGCCAAGGATCGCGCGTTCGCTCTCTTCGCTACTGGGCAGCGGCCGTTCTAAAAACTGCTCTCGTCGAGGGTCGGGGAATGCAAATGCCATGTCGGTACGGGAATGAGTGTGACTATTCTAAGTCGAAATGTTCCGACTGTCGATTTTCGCGGCGAACAATTTTTTGAGGCAACAAAAACCGCGTCCGGAAAACCGAACGCGGTCCTCAAAACAAACTCCCCTCCTTACAAAGGAGGGGTGGCAGCGGTTTCACGCTGCCGGGGTGGTTCTTCCGTACCAGCCAAAATTGCTTCGAATTGTTTCCAGAACTAATGCCGGTTCTCGAAACACGATTTGATTTTCGAACCGCAAGATCTTGATACCGAAAAACTCAACAAATAGCCTTCGTTCACGGTCGTACGAAACCGCGGGTTACGTCAAGTGAACGTCCCCGTCGAGCTCTATACCGAGCTTTTCTGCCGGACAATAGAAATCGAGAATGTATCGATCGACGCTGTGTTGTCTACGGAACTTGCGACCATCAAGTCGCGACTTCTTTACGAAATTCCAGAACGCAGCTTCGGCTGGCGTAAGAGTTTTGCGCAACGAGGTGCGAAAGGTCCTGAATTGGAAGGTTATGAATGTCGGTGGGGCGACGTTCGTACACAACGGGTTCGTTTTGCTTCGGTGGAGAACCACCCCGTCCGCCGCGGCGGCGGCCACCCCGCCTTTGTAAGGAGGGGAGTTTTTTTACTCCTTCGTTTCCGCGGTGGCCGGTTCTGTATCTTCCGTGGTTAATGCTGGCTCTGCGCTCGGCTCTTCCGCCGGTGCTTCTTCGGACTCGGCCTTGGTAGCTTTCCGACCTTTTGCTTTCGGCTGCTCGATCTCGCCGCCCTCTGCGGTTACCTTGACGGGCACATGTAGGACGACCTCGCGGTGAAGCTTGACGTTCACGGTGTATTCGCCTGTTTCCTTGATCGGCTCGCGAAGAACGATCCTTCGTCGATCGATCTCGTAACCCTTCGCCTGTAGAGCCTCGGCGATATCCATCGAGGTCACTGAGCCAAACAGTGTTCCGCCTTCACCCGCTTTTCGCTCGAAGGCGAGTTCGATAACGCCCATCTGCTCTTTCTGCGCCTCCGCCGTTGACCTTTCTTCAGCCGACCGCTTGAGCAGCGCAGTACGCTCTTGCTCGATCTGTTTTACGTTGCCCTTCGTCGCAAGCGTTGCCTTGCCCTGCGGCAACAGGTAGTTACGAGCGTAGCCCGCCTTGACCTTAACGATCTCGCCCCGACCGCCAAGAGCATCGACATCTTCTCTCAAAAGAATAGTTGTATTTGCCATGATAATTTCTCTCTATCAGGACCGGCCATCTCAAACCTGAAGTTCGACCGACGTGTCCGGTCGATAGGCGAATGCACAATCCAAAATCCCAAATCCCAAATCCAAAATGGGAACCTATTCCCAAACGAACGGCAGCAAAGCCATCGAACGCGCACGTTTGATCGCGGTTGCGATACGCCGCTGATCTTTGGCGGAAATACCTGAGATACGCCGCGGCATGATCTTGCCGCGCTCGGGTATGAACTGTCTCAAATACTCAACGTCCTTCCAATCAACATAATCGGGAACGACCTGTCGCGGACGGCGTCGCTGATAGCGTCGCGGGGCCTTGTCGCCGAACTGCTCATCGCCGCCGGCCATCATGTCGCGTTCGCCAATTCCTTCTACTTCTCTATCGATCATAATTTTATCTCCGGCTTAAACTGCCGCCTCCGATGACGTTTCCTCGGTCGGGCGGAATTTCGCACGCGTTGCCGCACGCTTCTCGCGCTTCGTCCTTATCTTGTCGGCCTTCTTTCGATCCTCATCGACCCGGACTGTTATGTACCGGATGATCATGTCGTTGACGCGCATGCGGCGTTCGAGCTCGGCTATTTCCTGGCCCGAGCCCTCGATCTCAAAAAGGATGTAGAAGCCTTCGGTCTTTTTCTTGATCGGATACGCCAGGTTACGCCTTCCGCCGTCGTCCATGCGAACCACGGTACCGCCTTCCTTTTCGATAAGCTTTCCGACCGCTTCGTTCAGTTTGGTGAGTTTATCGGCCGGTGTCTCCGGTTCCACGATATACATCACTTCGTATGTCCTATTTGCCAATGTCCTTTCCTCCCTCTCTGGGATTTTCGATTTTCGATTTTCAATTTGCGATCGCCACCGTACTGGCGCCAAGATCGCAAATCTAAAATCGCAAATCGCAAATCAGTTAAATTCGGCCATCGCTTTTTCAATACCGCCGGTCAAGACGGTCCGAATCGCGTCGGCACTCGTTTCCAATATCTTTTCAACTTCGCTGCTCTCGTCCTTCGAGAAGTTGTCGAGCACGAAATTCTTTGTATTCCCCAACGGATGCTCCGGCATGATGCCGATCCGCAGGCGTATGAACTCGTCCGTCCCGAGACACTCGATCATCGACCTGAGCCCATTATGGCCGCCGTGCGAACCACCTCGCCTGAGCCTGATCTTGCCGAATGGCAAGGCCAGGTCATCCGAAATAATTATCAATCGCTCCGTGCCCCGTTCCGGTTTCTGCAGCAAACCGCTTACGGCCTCGCCGCTTAGATTCATGAACGTCTGCGGCTTTGCCAACTCAACCCGTTGGTTTTCGATCTCAGCCCACCCGATCAAGCTGCGGCATTCATTCCGCTTGACCTGAGTCTGGTATTCCCGGGCAAGCCGATCGACGAGCATGAATCCGAGATTGTGCCGCGTCCGTTCGTATTCGGCACCCGGATTTCCAAGACCGACGATCAGCCAGTTCTCCATGTCCGTCAAACCTTAGTTTGACGCGCGTCGGCAACAAACTGAAGTTTGTTGGACACGCGCTACTCGGATTTCTCGCCGTCTTCGCCTTCACCTTCGGCAGCCGGTCCTTCTTCGCCCACGACTCCAGGCTCAGCACCTGTCTCAACCGGCGCTTCCACCTCGACTTCCTTGACGATGACTATCGATGCAACGACCGTCTCGGGTGATTCGTGGATCTCGATTCCCGGTCCAACCTTGAGGTCCGAAACATGCACCGCATGATCCGACGTCAGGCCCGTGACATCGACGTCGATCGAATCCGGGGTGTTTGCCGGTTCGCAAAGCACCTTGATCTCGCGCAACGCCTGGGTCAGCACGGCACCTTCTTCTTTCAGCGCTTCCGGTTCACCGATAAGATGGATCGGAACCGTCATCTCAATCTTCTCGCCGCGTGCGAATCGACGTAGGTCGGCATGGATCAGCCTGCCCCTGATGACGTCGATCTGGCGGTCTTGAAAGATCACGTCGTTGACGCCTTCGCCAGGTATATCAAGCGAAAACACAGTGTTGACGCCGGTATCCGTTCTGATGATCGCTGCAAGGTCCTTAAGCTCCGCAACCGCGGCGACAGACTCAGTGCCGCCACCGTAAACAACCACCGGAACCTTTCCTTCCGCCCGAAGACGGCGATTCACATTCTT
This sequence comes from Pyrinomonadaceae bacterium, assembly GCA_046714595.1. GTDB lineage: Bacteria > Acidobacteriota > Blastocatellia > Pyrinomonadales > Pyrinomonadaceae > OLB17. The sequence continues at coordinate 11,196 of JBKKAS010000079.1, forward strand.
GCCGCCCGGTTCACGCTTTTCAGCTTTTACTACGATTTTTTCTGCCATAACTCCTCAGTTGTCAGTGATCAGTTGTCAGTTGTCGGTATTGGCCAGATGCTGCACTGACTACCGACCACTCTAAATAAACAGTGACGAAACACTGGTCTCGTCGTGTATCGACTTGATCGCGGAAGCCAGCAGCTTCGCCACGCTCAAGACTTCGATCTTTCCGCCCTCAATCAGCGGCCGAGCTCCGTTGCCTAACGGGATCGTGTTCGTAACGATCACCTTTTTCAAATACGATTTGTCGATATTCTCGGTCGCTTTCCCCGACAAAACCGCGTGCGTAAAACACGCGAAAATTTCATTCGCGCCGGCCTTGTGAAGTGCTTCGGCGACTTTACAGATCGTTCCGCCTGTATCGCACATGTCGTCGACTATCAAACAATTTTTGCCGCTGACATCACCGACGATGTTCATCACATCGGCCTCGTTCGCACGCTCACGACGCTTGTCGCAAAGTGCGAGGCCGGCGTTTAGCCGTTTTGCATAAGCCCGGGCCCGTTCCGCACCCCCCGTATCCGGAGCGACCACGATCAAATTCTCGATCGGGTTCGTGTTGAAATAATCTACAACGATCGGCGCGGCATAAAGGTGATCGACCGGCACGTCGAAAAAGCCCTGGATCTGCGCGGCGTGAAGATCGATAGTCAAAATACGCTCGGCCCCTGCCTTTACGATCAGATTTGATACGAGCTTCGCCGCGATCGGGACACGCGGACGGTCTTTCTTATCAGAACGGGCGTATCCGAAATACGGTATGACGGCGGTGACACGCTCGGCCGAGGCCCTGACGAAGGCATCCATCATTATCAAGAGCTCCAGCAGATGCTTATCGGTCGGCGGACAGGTCGGCTGCACTATGAAAACATCGCCGCCCCGGACGTTTTCACCGATCTGGAAATTAAATTCGCCGTCTGAAAAACGCTCAGTACTTGCCTTGCCAAGATCGCAGCTCAAATGCGAGCAGATCTCCTCGGCGAGCCGCGGGTGTGCATTTCCTGTGAAAATTTTGATGTTGCCCGTTACACTCATCTGTCAGTGGTCAGTGGCCAGTTGTCAGTGGTCGGCCAGCTCATCTAAAACTGACAACCGGCCACTGAGAACTGACAACTCTAAAACAAAAAAAGCGGCCCCATACTAAGGCCGCGTTCCGATTTGAAATGGCTGGGGCGGAAGGAATCGAACCTGCGAATGCCGGATCCAAAGACCGGTGCCTTACCACTTGGCTACGCCCCAAACTTATTTCAGAAACTAATCGGAAACGACCTATAACACTGGTTTCAGTGCCTCGCGGTACTCAGCCCGCGAAATAGTCGCTACGGCAAACTTTCGCCAGTTGACTTCATTGTCAAGGGCTTTCATTGCTGCTTGCCGTGTCTCTTCTTTGTCAAAAACCGCGAAAACGCTCCCGCCGCTGCCACTGAGCATCGCCCGCTCAGCTCCGAGATCGAGTAAAGTGTTCTTTACCCGCTCTACTTCTGGATATTCAGCGAAGACCGTAATTTCAAAGTCGTTCTTGAAGCTCGTGTACTTAAAATCTGCCGACTCAAGGTCAAAACGACAAATTTGAAGAATACGTTTGGAGTCTTGCTTTGTCAAGCTTCGGACTTTTAGCCGTTTGAATGCTTCGCGGGTCGCGACGGCCACGTCCGGCGTGACGACCAGCACGAATTCTTCTCTGAAATCCTCGATCGGCTCGACGATCTCACCGCGTCCCATCCCGAGCGCGGTTCCTCCGTAAAGGAAGAAGGGCACGTCGGATCCAAGCTCCTCGGCTAACGAGTGCAGGTCAGCGACATCCACGTCGATCTCCCACAGCCGACGCAACGCAAGCAACGCCGTCGCCGCGTTCGACGAGCCGCCGCCCAAACCGCCCGGTGCCGGAATTCTTTTTTCGAGATGAATGTTGGCCCCTTGCCTGACCCCAAATCTTTCCCGCATCAGAACGGCCGCACGAACCACCAGGTTCCGGTCGCCGGCCGGTACACTCTCGTGGCCACAGGTCATAAGTATTTCGTCAGCGGGCGATACGGCCAGGGTGTCGTGCAGGGAAACCGTCTGAAAGACCGTGCACAAATCGTGATAGCCGTCGGATCGTTTCCCGATCACCTGCAGATGCAGATTGATCTTTGCGAAGGAAGGCAATACGAAAGCGGCATCGTCCATTCTTTAAGCATAAAATTTCGAACCCGCGATTGTAAACGAAAGTTACGGGCAGAACCCCTTTCCTGTCAAAAAAAAAGATCCTCACCGAGAGACTGGTGAAGATCCGCTAACATCGTCGCAAGTTGATAATACTTACTTTCTGAGCAGGAATACTTGGGTAAATGAAATGAAAGTGCCTTGGAGAAGCTTTTCCCAGAACGTGGCGCATCGGCTAGCATTTCTCGTGCATCCGCGATCTCTTCTTCAACGCACCGACTTCAGTGGCCCAAGAATTCAAATAGCTACGTTGGCGGCTCGAAACTCTCAAGATCGCGAATCGATACTCACTTCTTGCGAACCCAGGTCTTGTTGAGGTTCGAGCCATGCTCGGGATTAGTAAACACTTCTGCGGGGATCACGTCGTCGTCGTAAAAGGCACCGCAGACCTTCAGGATTGTCATATCAGGAAGTTCCAGCCAGCCCCGCACCACGTACTTCCTGATGCTTGTCTCCTTAATAGCAATGACGCGTCCTGCCACTGCGATCGTCCCCGACGTCTTCTCTTTGATCTTCCTGCCGTTCTGGAGGGCAAAGAAGTCGTTGTAGTATCCGCCGTCTGCGGTGATCGTCATCTTGTTCGAGAAATGGAGCGAATCAAACCCGGCGTACGCGCCCGTGTAGCGGTCAACATACGTCGTAGTGATGCCCGCATTCTCGCCCCATTCGCCCGCCAGATCGGCGATGGTTAGGTCACGCGTCGGCATCGGAATGACGAGTCGGCCGTCTTCGGTTCTTGGCGGCGCGACGGCCGCAGCGGGCGCGACTGCGATAGTTTCCTTTTCTTTTTCAATGTCCAGACTTGAACTAAATGCCACCAATTTGGTCAGATACGATTCGTCGTTGAAAACGCCGAGAACGCTGACCGTTTTTCCAAAACCGCTATAAACAGTCAGAAACGCTGCAGCTTTGCTGCCTTGGAAATCTACCGTTGTCCCGCCCGCGATTGCCGTCCAACCATCAGCGGCCTGCGTCTCGGTTTTCGGATTTGCTTCGGCCGCAAGAGGCTCGACGACGAGATTATTCCATTCCCTCGTAAAGTCCTTTTGCGCGCTTCCGGTGCCGGCCGTCACGCCGTAGAGCGTGATGATGCAAAATTTGCCTGCGGCTTCGTCGAGCTCGCTAAAGGTGACGATGTTTTCCTTCGTGGTTTTCTTCAAACCTTTAGGAGGAGAGTATTGAACACTGCCCAGCTTTTCAGTCTGGCAAAAAGCCATTTGTGGAATAAACAAACCAGCTACGATCAAGACAAAAAAACAAAAACTCAACTTACAGAATAATTTGGTCATAACAAGTATCTCCTTCTCTCTTACTAAGTAAAATCTCCCTCCATTCCGAACTCTTCGCATAACACTGACCTCGGGTGCTAACTTATCGCTAGCTGCACTCATCTGTTTCGAGCGGAAAAAGATCGATGTGAAATGTTCCGCCGCCGCCAAGGGTTGGTGTACGCAGGCCGTGAGCTTGGCCGTACCCCGTGGCTTCTCCGCTCATTTGGATCCCGGTCTTTTCGGTATCGGTGCCCTCTACCGTGTATTCGCCTCCGCCGCTTCCGACGAGAAAGCCTTTGCCGGAGAACGACCACTTGCCCTTAGTCGACGACGATGGAGCAAACTCGAACGATGTCCAAAAGGGATTGTCAGTTTTGAGGGTAAAGGTTTTCTCTAAATCGCAAATATTTCCGGAGAGAACGTTGGGGCCCAAAGTTCCGGTCGCCTTGTATCCCTGCTGCTGCCAGTCCGTCAGGCGGAAAACGTGTTCACCCAAATCCCAGTGGACGGTCTTGAGAATATCTACGATGGCGCTGATACCGCTCGGCGCATTAGGCCTGACGCCGAAGGTCAATCCGTTAAAGAATGTATTGGCTACGGTGTTTCCGTTGTAGGCTTCGGGTTGGCCGGTGACAATTATTGAGAATTCCTTTTCGACCAATTTCGCACTTTCGGGGATCTGCTTTTTCTGAGCGTGGCCGATGACATCTACAGTCGCTTCTCCGTTTGAATTCGTATCTTTTCCGAAAAGATCATTATAGTTGCCAAACAGCACTAGATCGGGAAATCCCGCGCCGCCTTTGAACTCGAGCTCAGCTCCGGCGATACGTCCGGCGGGAGGCAAGCTAAAAGTAATGCCGCCCGCGCTCGCCAAAAAACTGCCTAAACAGTTGTCCAGCGAATTCCCGTCGGGATCTACTTCAGAATCTTTGGTAGGCTTTTTAGGATTGGCTGAGAGGGCAAAGGTTATTTTTCCTTCCTTGCCATGGCTGGTACCTCTGGTGCGAACCAGCGGGGCTGGCTCTTGAACGGCATCGATTTCCAACGCAGCCAAACGCATTGCCAAAGTTAGTGCAGAGGTAACGGCGTTAAGCCACGCCAACCCATTTCGTATCTTTCCGAGCATCTCAGTAGCCCGCGCCGCTTCAATGCCGTTTGTTAAGGTTTTCAGAAGTCGTTCGACGATCCCGGGGAAGGCCTTTTCCATTCCTGGAAGCTGAACGCCTCGGGCCACGACTTTCTTCAAGATCCAGTTGGTCCAATACGTCACATCGCTATCTCCCAATATCTTTGAGCATGGTGTGGTGGATGTTAACCCGCCCTGCGACTGAAGGAATGCGGCGAAACGGTAATCACGAATGGGCTGTTGGGTGAATCGGGCGACATCGCGAGCCGACTCCATAAGCGCCTCTCGCATGGCAATCCACGCGATCATCTGCACTGTTGGCAGATCAATAATCGCATCTTCCGGCGTTGCGTTCGCTTCCTGAATATCAAGATGCGACGGCCAACGCTTTATCCGCTCACGGACGAACATGCCCATCAGCCGCACTTGCGGGTCGCTGCTCTTTAATGCAAGCCTCAGGTCATTTAGGATGGCCGGGCCGAACACAGCACCGTCCAATTCCGGAGCTGCGGCGGCGAGCACGCGGCCAGCATCAGTAAGAGGAATTCCGCGCCCTTTTTTGTCGAGTCCCGATGCATACCAGATCTGCCAATACCGCGGCCCGATCGGGTCATCGCCCGTGGTGCCCAGAGATTTTCCGTCTTGCCCGATAACAGGGATACCCAATGCATCATAAAGACCCAGCCAGCCGGCCAATCGGGTGTCGGGCGACGCAAGCATATCGGCAAAGTAAACAGCCTGTTCTTCCGGAGTTCC
>JBKKAS010000080.1:0-13840 GCA_046714595.1 Pyrinomonadaceae bacterium
TCCTCCGCACGCCGCCTGAATCCGGTCATTATCCTACGGTTGTTGTCTGAACTTTCTCTCATCGAAAAGCGGCTTCGAACTCCGAAACAAAATAGCGGTCCGCGCACGCAACAGGAAATCGGACGGCAAATTGCACAACGACACGGCCGAATACTCTACCGCAGTGGTCGGTCATGAGTACAGAATCCAATTTTAGACTTTCATCTTCGCATTTTGTTAAAGTTCTTTGTCAATGGCCCTGGAAACGGATTTCATCGTGATCGGCAGCGGCGTTGCAGGCCTCCGAGCATCGATCGCGCTCGCCGAGAGTGGTGCTCGAGTGACGGTTCTCACGAAGGACAAAGCCAGCGAATCGAACACTGAGTACGCGCAGGGCGGCGTCGCCGTTGTGCTTTCCGACGATGACGACGCAGAGCTTCACGAGGAGGACACGCTTGTCGCCGGTGCGGGGTTGTGCGATGAAGCCGCTGTCGAAACGCTGGTCAACGAAGGAACGAAATATATCAAGCAGCTCATCGACTGGGGAACCGAGTTCGATCGCGAGGGCGGCAAACTGGTGTTCACGAAAGAGGCGGCACACTCGCGTCGGCGTATCCTTCATGCTCACGGTGATTCGACCGGACGCGAGATCGTCCGCTCGCTGATCGCCCGTGCCGGCGCCGCAAAATCCATCAATCTTCTTCCATTCGCAAATACCGAGAAGCTGATAGTTCGCGACGGCCGATGTGCCGGCGTGCGTTTCCTCGACCCGATCCTCCGAGCGCCGCGTGACATTTTTGCGAACGCGGTGATCTTGTGCACGGGCGGGGCGGGACAGTTGTTTCTGCACACAACGAACCCGCCGGTCGCGACGGGCGACGGAATGGCGATGGCATATTTCGCCGGAGCCGAAATGGCTGACATGGAGTTTATCCAGTTTCATCCGACAGCCTTAAGCCTGGACGGCGCACCGCGATTCCTTCTGAGCGAGGCAATGCGGGGTGAAGGCGGAGTGCTGCGAAATAGCGGAGGTGAGCGGTTTATGGAGCGTTACGACAAGCGGCTCGAACTCGCTCCACGCGACATTGTCTCGCGCTCGATCGTTGCCGAGATGCGGCGCACGGGAAGCCGTACCGTTTTCCTCGACATGACTGCTCTAGATGGCGAGTACCTTCGAAAGAGGTTTCCGAATATCTACGAAACGTGTTTAGCGTTCGGGCTCGACATTGGCCGCGATCTGTTGCCGGTATCGCCGGCGTCGCACTACTTTATGGGCGGGATCCGAACCGACCTGTGGGGTCGCTCGACCGTGCCCGGTCTCTACGCCGCTGGTGAAGTTTCGTGCACGGGCGTGCATGGCGCTAACCGCCTCGCGTCAAATTCGCTTCTTGAGGGTTTGGTATTCGGGGCGAGGGCCGGTGAAGCGGCGGTCGCCGATAGTCTCAAGTCCCAAGTCCCTGGTCCCAAGCTCGGCATCAAGGAGGCTGGGACCAGAGACTTGAGACTTGGGACTCACCTTTCGACCGCTGTTCGGAAACGCGTAAAGCGCGTCATGTGGGAACGCGTGGGAATTTTACGCGATGCAGCGTCACTTCAGAGGGCAATCGCCGAGTTCGAGCAGATACAGAGTGCGAATCTAAGCATCTCATCGAAAAATTTCGTTACGCTTGCTCTGCTTATTGCGAAGGCGGCGCTTTGGCGGGAAGAATCGCGCGGTGGCCACTTTCGGACCGATTATCCGGAACAGCGCGAAGAGTTCCGCGTCCATTCGATACTGCGCGCTGGGGCCGAGATAAGCGCTTCTGAAACGGTCAGTTTTACGCGGGCCAAGGCTGAGCTGCCGTAGACGAAAACCAGGCTCGGGTTAACCCTCTTACTATTCAGGCAATACTTCATCCAAACTTTTCAGCAGATCGGCGCCGCGAAGATCAGGCTCTTTGCGTTCGTGACGGCTCATCGACAGGATCTTTCCCTCGGGCGAGATAAGAAAAGTAGTCGGGAACGAACTGATCCGCAAACCGACGCGGAGAAAGTCGACGACGCTTTCAAACTTCGCTTGCGTCCAGATCATTCCATTATCTTTAAGTGCCTTCTTCATGGAGTCGACCGTATAGTCCTCGTCGGTATTCAGTCCGATGATCTCCAGATTCCTGCTCCCGAACCGCTTGTTCGCTTCGCGGATATACGGCAGCTCCTTTCGGCACGGTGGACACCAAAATCCCCAGATGTCCAGCAAGACGTACTTGCCGCGAAACTCGGAAAGCTTGCGCTTCCTACCTTCGAAATCAGAGAAAGTAAATTCGGGAAATTCTCTTCCGATGTAAAGCTCGAGACGCTTGTAGTCCTTCGACTCGTGAGTGCGCAGTACGATCTGATTCTTATCGACGTCCGCCTTTTTTGTCGAGAGGTACGTGTCACCGACACGGAAGACAACGGCCTCATTGTCGGCTTTGGCAGATTCGGGCGACAGGTTGTCCATATCGACGCTTCCATCACCGTCGATGTCCATGCCAAGCCATCCCATGCGTGCATTCACTTTTTTCTTGTCGACCAGGGCGTACTGAACGGCAACTTTCTTGCCTTTTACATCCACCGTTCCCCTGGCGAGGACTTCGGTCGTCTGTCGGATCAGGCGGTCGTCCTCGGTCATCTTGTCCATCCGGACCGATTTGAAGTACTGCACGAAAATCGGCGAAGTCGTGAAGAAACCGCCCTTGATCGCGACCGTAACCGTCGCTTCCCAAAGGTAGGTACTATCTGACTCTTTTAGTTCGAACTTTTCAGCCGCTGTGATCGTGTTATCTCCGTCCCGATCGACAAAGATGACGGGATCTTCGTCCTCATCCTCTACAAGCAGGGCGAGCAGCGTCTGTTCGCCGGTCAGCGGATTGATCAGCTTGGCGGACGTGAAATGAGCCTCGGCACCAAACGTTCCCGCGTCTTTCCAGCGGTCGGCGGTCGACGATTTAAAAACGACCCGTTCGACCTCTTCAGGATTCACAACCAGGGCGGTTTCGAATTGTCCGACGAATTCCGGCGAGTCGCCCGCGATGGCTGCTGAAGCGAAGACCGAGAACGCAATGACGAAAATCCCTGCGATAGCTAGCGCATGTGTCGAGCGCGCTGCGGCGGTGTGAAGGGCGTCGATAATACTCATATTTTTGTAAAACAAGGGATTGATTCCGGGTGAACGGACCAATCGAAAAAGTGTATGCAAACAGGATCTAAGAATCAAAAAAGGTTAGGTCTAATATACGCGACCGGCGTCGATGTTATGCTAGTATCTGATTCGAACACATCGCTTGAAGATGCCTGCTAACGGGCGATTCGAACTATCTTCTTTTGTTATGGAAAAAAGTGTTACCACGCTGAATTTGGCGTCGATGGTCTCGCATCACGCGCGCATCGCTCCGCAGAGGGAAGCCATCGTTTTTGGCGATGTGCGTATGACCTTCGGCCAGCTGGATGCGATGTCAAACAGGGTCGCGAATGCCCTTGCCGACATGGGGATCGGGCACGGCGACAAGGTGGCGTTGAGCTGCCCGAATCTGCCATTCTTTCCGGTCGTTTATTACGGGATCATGAAAGCCGGTGCCGCCGTTGTGCCGTTGAGTGTTCTGCTTAAGCCGCGCGAGGTCGCATATCATCTGCGCGATTCGGATGCGAAGGCCGTGTTTGTTTTTGAGGGAACGCCGGAACTTCCGCTCGGACAATGTGTCAAGGACGCGTTCGATGAGGTGGAGACTTGCGAACATCTCGTCGTAATAACGAAGACGTGTTTGCTGATCACCACGCCGTCCGCCGACCACCCCGCCGACGAAGCGTCGGCACCCCTCCTCGAGCCAGGAGGGGAGCTAAATCCGAGCTCGTTTCCCGAGCATAAGACTCTCGCGCAGATCACGCTCGGGAAGTCCGAACAATTTGAAACGTATCCTACATCTCCGTCCGACACGTGTGCGATCCTCTACACGTCGGGCACGACCGGTCAGCCCAAAGGCGCAGAGCTCACTCATCTGAATCTGATGTCGAATGTGACGACGACGTATTTGATCCATTTGCCCGTACTCGACTTCACGGACGGGGCACAGAAGACGGTGCTCATCACGCTGCCGCTATTTCACACAACGGGCCAGACCGTTCAGATGAATACGAACATCTACGGCGGAAACCGTATCGTTCTGCTGCCGCGATTCGACCCACAGGTGACGCTCGACACGATGGTGAAAGAGAAGATAAATTTTTGGGTCGGCGTACCGACGATGTACTGGGCGATCCTGAAATACGTCGAGGAAACCGGCTACGACATCAGCCGCATCGCGGAGTCGATGAAGGTTTGCACGTCGGGCGGAGCACCGATGCCGGTCGAGGTCATGAAGGCGTTTGAAACGAAGTTCAACGTCCGTGTGATGGAGGGTTACGGTTTGAGCGAGACGTCGCCGCTCGCGACCTTCAACCATTTCGAAAAACCTTCGAAGCCGGGCACCGTCGGACAGGCGATCTTCGGGGTCGAGGTCAAATGCTTTGACGAGGACGATAACGAAGTGGCACTGGGCGAGCGAGGCGAGGTCGTCATTCGCGGCGCGAACGTGATGAAGGGATATTACAAACGTCCTGATGCGACCGCCGAAGCGTTTCGAAACGGATGGTTTCACAGTGGCGACATCGGGGTGATGGATGACGAGGGATACCTTTCCATCGTCGACCGCAAGAAGGACATGATCCTGCGCGGCGGTTATAACGTTTACCCGCGCGAGCTTGAAGAGGTGATGATGACGCATCCTGCGGTTTCGCTCTGCGCCGTTATCGGTGTCACCGATGAGCGACTCGGCGAAGAAGTGAAGGCATTCGTCGTCCTGAAACAAGGCAGCGAACTTAGCGAGAAAGAATTTATCGAATGGTGCAAGAGTCAGTTCGCGGCAAATAAGTATCCCAGATACGTGGAGTTTCGGTCCGAGTTGCCGATCGGCGGAACGGGTAAGATCTTCAAGCGTGCTCTAAGGGAAGAGGCACGAGCAGTGACGAGTGACGAGTGATGAGTGATGGGACTAGCTGTGGGCTACTTCGAAAAGTGTGAGATTTAATGGTCTTAAGTTATTTGTCATTGTCGCTTGTTTTGGCTTTGTAGCTATAACGTGCTCAAACGCGAAACCGCCTCGTTACGTGATCACCGAAAGCAAAGCCTACGAGGCCTCTCTATTTCGTCAAAATTGCGCGATCTGTCATGCGCCGGAGGGTGAAGGAAGAACGCTTGATGACGGCAAGCAGATCCCGAATCTTCGCGACGGTGATTTCAAATACAAGACGGACTCTGAGATATACCGGCACATTTCCGAGGGCGGTAACGGCATGACGCCGTTTCGCGGCCAACTTACGGAACGCGAGATAAATTTGATGGTACGGTTTGTACAAGACCAGCTTCGGGTGGCAGAGTAATTTTTGAACGCGGATCTGGCGGATCAAGCGGATCAGGACGGATCTGACGAATAGATTTTTCCGATCCGTTTTTATCTGCCGAATCCGCCCGATCCGCGTTCTAGAAAAGGGTAATCATGAAGCTACTTATCACAGGTGCGAGTGGGCTGATCGGCAAGGCGTTACAGCGATCTTTCTCCGAGAAGGATTATGAGATGCTGCTCGCGGGCAGAGGCGAGCCGAAGGCCAAGAATGAGATCCAGTGGAGCACCGACGACGGTTTTCGCGAAGAGGACCTCGGGCGGCTTGAAGGGCTCGATGCGGTCATCCATCTTGCCGGCGAGAACATTGCCGGACTTCGCTGGACCGACGACAAGAAAAAGGCCATCCGGGAAAGCCGCGTCCACGGAACGCGCAATGTCGTCAACACGATCTCGGGTCTCAAACAGAAACCGAAAGTTTTTATCACCGGGTCGGCGATGGGATTTTACGGTGACCGCGGTGAAGAGATAGTGACCGAGACCAGCCCACCTGGTGATACGTTCCTCTCCGACGTTTCCAAGGAGTGGGAGATGGAATCGCGCCGTGCGGAAGACTCGGGCATTCGCACGGTGTTGCTTCGTACGGCGATCGTTTTATCGAAAGACGGCGGAGCGCTCGCGACGATGCTGACACCATTTAGGTTTGGTGTCGGAGGCGTCGTCGGAAGCGGAAAACAGTGGATGAGCTGGATCTCTCTCGAAGACGTCGTCGGTATCATCAATTTTGCGCTCGAAAATGAAAGCCTTCGCGGCGCCGTCAACGTCGCAAGTCCGAACCCGGTGACGAACGAAGAGTTCACCAAAACGCTCGGCGACGTTCTTTATCGTCCGACATTTTTGCCTCTGCCGGAGTTCGCGGTGAATCTTGTGTTTGGCGAAATGGGCGACGCGCTTCTGATCCACAGCACACGCGTAGATCCCAGACGGTTGCGGGAAGCGGGCTACGAATTTAAATTCACAGATTTAAAATCCGCCATCGAAAATGCTGTAAAATAAACATTGGCGAACCCGCGCCGAAGCGAAAAGCATCACAACCCTTCGTTTGCCTTATGAAAAAGCAAGTTTTACTTCCTACCGCGGCTGTTAGTCTTTTTGGCCTTCTAACTTCCTATCTATTGCTGGGCGACTTCGATGTGTATGCGCAGCGTGAGCGTGTCGTCGGGTCCAGCGTAAAGCAGACGGCTTCGGTCACCAAGGTCGAAAATAGACCTTCCACACCTGCGCTTACAAAAGCGGCAACCGAGAATGCCAGGCTTCGAAGTTCGCTCGCATGGACGTTCGGTGGAAAGACGCAAACCGGCTGGAACATCTACGTGCCGCTTATATCGCACACGATCGGAACTGAAAGCGCTCCCGAGACCGGTGAGTTTGCCTTAGCACTGTCGAAGTGGCAGGCGAAGACCGGTGTTCCCGAAACGGGAGTTATGGATACGGCGACGTTCGAAACCTTAACGAAATACTGGCAGGCTCGAAGGCTTGGACGCTCTGGACTCACATCGGAGGACGGTCTGTTGTCGGCGCCCATCGATGAATTCTACGACCCCACACGTTCGCCCGACCTGCTGCAGCTCGAGCGCGAAACATACGCTGCTTACAAAAAGATGCTCGCTGCTGCGACCCGCGATCTGAAGAAAGAACTTCAGATAATGAATAACGGGGAACTCGCACCGGGTGAAAAGTTTTTGCGAATAGTTTCCGCGTATCGGTCGCCCGAATATCAGGCTGCGTTGAGAAGAAGCCAGCCGAATGCCGGCCGCGCGGCACTCGCGAAACACAGTCCGCATTCAACCGGTCACGCCCTGGACATTTACGTTGGCGGCGAGCCGGTGAAGACGCTCGATTCAAATCGTATGATCCAGGTGCAGACACCGGCCTACAAATGGCTGGTAAAAAACGCGCACCGCTTCGGATTCTATCCTTACTTTTACGAGCCCTGGCATTGGGAGTACGTGCCCTCAAAACAGTGAATAGTGAATAGTGACGAGTAAAGCCGGCCTGTAACCCAGACCGGCTTCTTAATTGACCATTCGCATTCAAGAAATCTAACGAGCCCTACGCGGACTCACGACGCTCACCGATCTTCCGCCTTGCAGAGCATTCCCGTTCTCTATCTCCCTGATTCCCACGACGAACTTTTTTCTTCCAGTTGCGGCAGCGATCATTTTCTGAATCCCCGCATCGGTCAACCGCCGATCATCGATCCCAGTGGTCCGCAATTCCTGCCGGATATTCCCTATGGTGTTCTGTTTTCGTTTGTACACGTCGGGATAAACGTTGAGCCGTCCACCCTCCACAACGACCGTGTCGTAGGTGATCTCGACCGGTACGATGGGATCGAGCTTTGCGATCAGCGTCTTCTTGTTTCGTTTCGCCGCCGAGATCTTTGCTGTCGGAACGTCAAGCCCACGGGCCGCCACTATCTTTTCGGCAAGGTCGTACAGATCGGCCTGCATCACTCTCACGCATCCGTGGGAAACGAGGCTGCCCATATCGGCAGGACCCTTCGCCTGGTGAATCAGGTAGCCGTAACCGATCGGTATCTTTACCTTGCCGAGCGGATTGCGCGGATCGGTCGGTAGAATTATCTCGCCAGCTTTTACCGTACTGGATTTTTCGATCCAGTCACTCGACGGTGGGATCCAGACCGGATTCCACTCGATCGACGTGGCCTCACGGTGACCGATAAAGATCGGATACTCGAGCAGCCCAACACCGATCGGATACGACTTTACTTCCTTGCCGTCCTGCCACAGCGTCATCAGAAATGCCGGGACATTGATCGTGATTTTAAGATCCGTTTCGCCGGCTCTGAGCAGAGTCTTTTCGATCGTGCCGCCCGTAAGTTTGTCCGAACGAGCCGAATCGCGCTTCATGTCGACGATATAGGTTTGTCCGACCGCAGCGCCGCCAAACGCAAAAATAAAGATTGAAAGCAGCCAAAATTTCCTCATCAGGTTTTTGTCGCGGATTTGTGGCATCGAGTTGTATTTAGTTTTGGATAATACTGAACAATAGCGGTCGGCTGGGAGCGGCGTCGGCGGCAAAAGGCGCGATTTGCAGGTTCAGCAGATAGAGCCCATCGGCCATATCGTTAGGAATATATGTGAGCTCGGTGATCGTGCTGTCGCGGCGGGTCGTCGAATTTGTTTCAACGGAGCCTTGGTCGAGGTTCCAGAAGATCCTGTGATTGGAAAGGCGTCCTTCGTCATACAAACGATCGATGGACGGCAGATCGACAAGCAAATGTTTAAAGCCGCATTCGACAACGTATTGCATCGCCTCCGTTGTGAAGTACGGGGTTCCTTGCTCGAGATATTGCCGGGTCAGTTTTCGGTTGTCATTGGGAAGGGTGCGGATAACGAGAGCGACATTGAAGGACGAGAGGATAACGCCATCCGCTGCAACCGCGTGAACTCCTGTTTCCCCACGGCCCGAGCCAAGCGCGTTCGCCGCCGCCTCAACCTGCATCCGCGTGATCAAACGATCGGCTGCGTCGATCGTCATCGAATACGTTTCGTCGGTGTTTGCAGCGTACGAAGGATCGACGGTGATCAGCAAGGCTGGAATAAAAACATCCTCAAGGCAGTCGCGCACCGAGATCCTCTTGTGCGTGATGTGTCCGACGCATTCCGTATGCGTGCCGTTGCAATGCGGTATCAGCGTATATTGCTCAAAGTTGCAGCTGCCGCCTTGCCGGGTGTCACCGACAAGCTCTCCGGTTGCACAAGGGACTGATGCAGCCGGCTCGACGCCGTACGCATTCGGTTGCGGGCCGTTGAATTTGAGCGGGATCGAGATGTCGATCGGGTCCTGCGATCGCAGTTTGTAAGTACGGCCATTGATCTCAACGGAGTTTAGCATTCGAGCAATTATGATAGCGTAGATATTCGGCGAACTCACAGAGTGTCTAGTTTGTTGGGCCGAATCGTGTTAATCTGCGGTTTGCCGAAAAGGTCTTTGTATTAACTAAAGTGTTTCAGGTGACAGGGAAGCCGGGTGAGAATCCCGCACGATCGCGTCACCGTGAAGTCGATTTGGGAATTGGGATTTGGGATTTCGGATTGTTTATATCCGCAATCCCAATTCCCAATTCCCAAATCGCAAAGTCGGGATACCTGCCTGGAACCTTTTGCCCGCTGATATGTTTCGCGTCAAAACATTCCAGGCAAACACGGCCATTTTTCAACGCCCTGTTTTCTTGAATGAGAACAGGGCCTTTCTATTTTGGATTTTAGATTTTGGATTTTGGATTGAAGGAAAAGCAAAACAAGTTAACCGCGCTGCTGGTGGCGGTAGCCGTGATCGTCGCAGCCTCCTGCCGGAGCACCGAAGCTCCATCAGCAGCCACGTCCGCAGCAGTCACGTCCACAATGGAAGTGCGTGACGATCTCGGACGAACAGTAAGCGTACCGCTCAAGATCGAGCGCGCGATTTCCCTTGCACCGAGCATTACCGAGATGATCTTCGCCATCGGAGCCGGTGACCGTCTGGTCGGAGTGACGACCTACTGCGATTATCCACGCGAGACCGATTCGATCAGGAAGGTTGGCGATACGCAGACACCAAATATCGAAAACATAATCGCGCTAAAACCGCAGATCGTTTTTATTTCTACCGCGTCGCAGCTCGAAGCGTTCGCGAGAACCCTTAATGAGCAGGGAATTGCCGTTTACGTAACAAACCCTCGAACCCTGGAAGAGGTTTTCGCGAACATGAAACAGCTAGGCGATCTGTTCGGGACGAACAAAAACGCCAAGAAGGCCGTCCTCGACCTCGAGGGTCGGACGAGCATTGTATGGAATAAGATGCAGCGAACGGAATCGCGGCCAATCCCGCCTGCTCCGAAGGTCTTTATGCAGATCTCTAATGAGCCATTGTTCACTATCGGGAAAGAGTCTTTTCTTACGGAGCTGATCGAAAAGGCCGGTGGCGAATCGGTGACAAGTGATATCCCCACCGCGTACCCGAAACTAAGCAAAGAGACCGCCGCGGCGCTCGACCCGGAGGTGATCTTTCTGTCGGACAGCGAAGATAACCGCGAACCCAGCGAGGTGTTGAAAAATTCGCCGGCCGTCAAGAATAACCGGGTCTACAAGATAAATGCTGACATAATCTCGCGGCCCGGGCCGCGGCTGGTAGACGCTCTGGAGGAGCTCGCGAGCAAACTCCGTTCGCCAAAGAATTGAAAAGACGTGTCGCAATTTGGCTGACGTTAACGCTGGCTCTCGCGGCTGTGCTGCTGCTTGCCCTGTTGTTCGGAAGCGAGCGACTGTCGTTTCTCGATCTGTCCGATCCACAGCGAGCGATACTTTTTGACATCCGTTTGCCGCGGGTTCTTCTTGGAGCATGCGTCGGCGCCAGTCTTGCCGTCGCGGGTGCGTCGCTGCAGGCGCTGCTTCGCAATCCACTCGCCGAGCCATACCTGCTTGGCGTTTCAAACGGTGCCGCGCTCGGAACGATGATCGCGTTCGTTTTCTTCGAGCAATTTGTGTTCGCGCGGCCGCTGATGGCGTTCGCCGGCGCTGGTCTCGCGACGTTCACGGTCTACCAGATGGCGCAAAGCCGCGCCGGGATGAACGTCGAGCGGCTTGTGCTCTCAGGCGTTATCGTGACGACGTTTCTGTCGTCGATAATCATTCTGCTCACAAGCCTGCTCGACGCGGCCAGGCTTCGAGGGTTTACATTCTGGCTGCTCGGCGATCTGTCGCAGGCCACGATGAACGGGTTTTATCTGACGCTGGCCGCATCAGTCGTCGGCACGCTTGTTTTGACGTCGCAGGCAAGGCCCTTGAACCTGATGATGATCGGCGAGCGAGACGCGCTCGATTTCGGTGTCGAGATAGGCCGCGTACGCTTAATTGTTTTCGGTATCGCCAGCTTGCTCGTCGGAACATCCGTCGCCGCGAGCGGCTCGGTCGGATATGTCGGCCTGATAGTTCCGCATCTGGTTCGGTTGGCAGTCGGCAGTGACAATCGGCTCGTCGTTCCGCTATCCGCCGTGGCGGGTGCGATATTCGTCGTCCTTGCCGATACGATCGCGCGAACCGTGATCGCTCCGCGTGAGCTTCCGGTCGGGGCGATCACGGCTCTGATCGGGGCGCCGATGTTTATTTATTTATTGCGGAGGAATTAGTCAGAACCACCCTTGGTAACGGGTGGGTTGAGATGACGAAACGGTACCCGCCCGATACCTCGGGCGGTTCCTACAAGATGCTCGAAGCCCGAGATATATCAGTTCGCTATGGAGACCGCGAAATTTTGCGGGACGTTTCGATGTGTGCAAACCGCGGTGAGATCATCGCGTTGCTTGGACCGAACGGTGCGGGTAAAACAACGTTGCTTCGAGTGCTAAACGGGACAGTCACGCACCAGCGAGGGAAAATCCTTCTGGACGAGGTCGATTTGCACAACTTGTCACGTCGTGAGATCGCTCGCAGTGTTGCGGTCGTCGCACAGGAGAACGAGACGAAGTTTCCGATCACAGTGATGGAATTTGTTCTCGCGGGACGTTTCGCACGTGGAGCCGCTTTCGGTTGGGAAACGACCGGCGACATAGATGCCTCGCGGCAAGCACTGATCGACTGCGATCTCGAAGATTTTGACTCTCGGTTGATGAATGAACTATCGGGCGGCGAGCGGCAGCGTGTTGTTCTGGCGCGGGCGCTGGCGGCCGAGACGCGCGTTTTGCTTTTGGACGAACCGACCGCGAACCTCGACCTCGCGCATCAGGCGTTGATGTTCAAATTGGTCCGCGAGCGATGCCGGGGGTCCGGTGCAACGGCAGTTGTTATAACGCACGACCTGAATCTTGCGTCAGAGTTTGCAGACAAGGTGATCTTGCTGGATGAAGGAAGAGTTATGGCTGACGGTACGCCTGATGAGGTTATGACCGTTGAGAATCTGAGGCAGGTTTACGATGTTGAAGTGTTGCTCGACGAAAATCCGGCAAGCCGGAAGTTGAGAGTGACGACCGTGTTTAAGTAAGAGTTACGCCTTCAGGCGTGATCACGCGTAAACGCGCGACTCTTACAGTTTTGACAAGCGAGGCAAAGGAAGTCCGGTGAAACGCCGGCACTGCCCACGCAACCGTGAAGCCATTTTGGATTTTAGATTTTGGATTGAGGTCGCTGACGAATCCAAAATCTAAAATCCAAAATCGAGTGAGTCGGGAACTTTGCATTCTTGTCGGGTTAAAAACCATTCTGCGTGTGGGCAGAAGAGGAGAGTGTATGAAAACGCTATACGTTTTATTGATCATCGCTGCGTTCACCGGGACGTTGTGCGGGCAAACCAGACAGACGGTTTCCGGCTCCGCTCAGTATACGGATGGTTCCGCGATGGCGGGCGTCCCAGTTGAACTCACCGATAAATCCGGAAATGAGAAGCCTAGAACGACAGTAACCGATGCGAAGGGCGAGTTCCGTTTCGCCGACGTTCCCGACGGCAACTACGTACTGAGAGCATCTTTCGGCAACCTGGCAGACCAGCTTAGAGACGTCGTGGTGAGCGGCGCGAACGTAACCGACATTGCTTTTGTGGTTGGTTATGCGGGCGGTATTTCGGAGTCGGTTACGATCTCTGCCGATTCTACACAGACACTCGACGAAGTTTCAAAGACGGTCAATGTGATCGACGGTCAGGAAATGCGCGAGCGGGGTGATCTTACGCTTATAGATACCGTGCGAACGATCCCAGGATTTCGCGTGCAGCAACTTGGAGGATTCGGAAGGACGGCGTCGATAAAATCGCGCGGACTTAGAAACCAGGACACGGCCGTTCTGATCGACGGCATCCGATTTCGCGACCCGGGTTCGATCACGGGTGACGCGTCGCCGTTCCTCAGTGACTTTACATTGACACGCGTAAGTCGGATCGAAGTGTTGCGCGGATCGGGAAGCTCGCTCTATGGAACGAATGCGATCGGGGGCACAATCGATTTTAAAACGCCGAAGCCGCAAAGCGGGGTTCATGGACAATTCTCAGGGGCTGTCGGCGGTCTTGGCCTGGGTAGGTTCGGCGGAAACTTTTCCTACGGAGGCAACAAGTTCGGCGTCAGCGGCGCTGTTTCACGAACCGCATACACTAAGGGCATAGACGGCGAAGACAACGCCGGCAATACAAATTTTCAATCACGCATCGAATACAATCCATTCGATAACACAAACATCTCGGCACGCTTCTTTGTTTCGGACGCAATGGTGCGGCT
The DNA here is from genome assembly GCA_046714595.1 of Pyrinomonadaceae bacterium. Classification (GTDB taxonomy): domain Bacteria; phylum Acidobacteriota; class Blastocatellia; order Pyrinomonadales; family Pyrinomonadaceae; genus OLB17. The sequence goes on from JBKKAS010000080.1 coordinate 13,639, forward strand.
GAATTCAAGTCCTGATACGCTGGGCCCGTTGCCATCATCGACAGCGACGGTCGTTGACGCGGAAGCCGGAGTCAACTTTGTTCCCGACGTAAACGATCCGGACAGCGTTCAGAACGCGCGATTCTTCACGGGTCAATTTGCGATAACGCAGATCGTCAACGGCAAACTCACTTTAAGTGGTTCGTATCAAGGACTCGTCTCG
>JBKKAS010000081.1:0-4581 GCA_046714595.1 Pyrinomonadaceae bacterium
TGGATAGTCGAACGTTCACGCGGAAAATCCGTCGGCACCGAAACGCCGCTTGGGTGGATGCCGAAGTATGAACACATGGATTGGCGCGGGCTCGACTTTACACGCGATCAGTTCGAAGCGGTAATGAAGCTCGACCGCGACATGTGGCTGAAAGAGATCGCCATGCACGATGAACTGTTCTTCAAGCTCTACGATCGATTGCCGAAAGAAATGACGTTCATTCGCGAGCTGCTCGTTTCAAATCTCTGGCGTTCGCCGGAACTCGGACTCGCCGCGCCTCGCCCGGAAGCTTCCGAGGAAACGAAGGCTGTCGCGAAAGGTTAAGGCGGTGGTGGTCCGAGAGTAGGTAATCGAAAGGTGGCTCAACTGGGCCGCCTTATTTTTATGTTAGAATTTGGTTATTATGATGGTGGAAATTCCGGATAAAGTCATCGCTCAGTCAGGCCTGTCGTCAGGTGAGTTTTTGCTAAAGATCGCTGTTTTATTGTTCGAGGAAGAAAAACTGTCGTTAGGCCAAGCGAGCACGCTCGCGGGTCTTCACCAGGCGGCGTTTCAAAAAGAGCTGGCGAAACGTGCGATTTCTCTGCATTACGGAAAGACAGACTTCGAGCGCGATCTGGAAACCATCGCTTCCCTGAGATGATCATTGTTTCGGACACCTCGCCAATCTCTAATTTGGTGACCATTGGCCGACTCCCGATCCTTCGGGAGGTGTTTGCGGAGATCGTTGTTCCGCCATCTGTAAATGACGAGATACTTGCCCTCGACCAGTTCGGCATCGATCTTACCGATTACACCTCCGCAACCTGGATCAAAGCAATTCAACCGATCGACACTCGTAAGGTTCGATCACTCGAAACAAAACTTGACCGTGGCGAGGCTCAGGCGATCGTCGTGGCGTTGGAGATCGGATGCGATCTGCTGCTGATGGATGAACGCCTTGGCACCAGCATCGCAAGATCGGAAGGATTGCGCACGATCGGCCTCCTCGGGGTCTTGGTCCGAGCGAAGGAGCTCGGGATAATCGAGAGCGTCCGAGCGCTGCTATCTGAGCTGCGAGACACAGCGGGTTTCTGGATCGACGATGAGCTCGAGCGAGCGGTTTTGTCGGAGGTTGGTGAGATATGAGCAACCCCTCCGTAAACTCGAAAAACTACGGCCGGTTCCGCTTCGTTCGTGAACCGCTCGACTCGATCGATAAGAACGAAGAGACGCACCGGCCGGACTTCCCTTTTTCGGGCGAGCTAAATAAGCGCCGCTATCCTGTCCGCGCGCTTCGATACTGGTGGCTAAATCTTGTCATTCACGAAGAGGCTGAGCGCCTCGAGCATTCACCGGTGATCGCCGATATCGGCTGCGATACCGGTATTATCAAACGCTTCATTCTCCCGGTCGAAGACTCACGATGGATCGGCCTCGATATCATCACCGACCGTCCCGGACTCGAAACCGCCCGTTACGACGAACTCCACCGATGCGATTTCGACGAAGGAGTGCCGCTGGCGGATGCGTCGGTCGACATCGCGATCTTCTCCCATGTTCTCGAGCACCTGCCACGTCCGGAATTCGCGATGGCCGAAGTATTTCGAATATTGAAACCCGGCGGCTTATTGCTTGTCGGCGTTCCAACCGCGCCGAAATTCATCGCTAGGTTACGTGAGCGGGTGTTCGCAAAGCAGCTTGCAAATGGGAGTCGCGTGCCCGGCCAGCACATTCACGTTTTTGACAGCGGACGTCTCGCCGATCTTGCCAAGCGGACCGGCTTTAAGATCGAGTATCTGACCGGAACGTCTCTTATCCGGAAGAAAGGCAGCAAGCTCGAAGATTACGCGGCATGGATCCGTTTCAATCAGATCGTCGCAGCAATGTTCCCGTCTCTTGGACAGGAACTCTGCATGCAGCTCCGTAAAGACGACAACCGGTAGCGCGTCATTATGGAAATTGGAACAACACAACCACGATCGTTGACTTACCCGCGGGCAAGTGATAGAAAAAGGCTCAAATTTGTTAACGGGAGTGATTCGATATGGAGCGGTTCCTGGGAAAATATTCATCGTATATTTATGCCCTGCTTCGCATCGTCGCGGGGCTTTTACTTTTGATGCACGGAACACAAAAACTTTTCGGCTGGCCGCTAAAGTTTCCGATGCCGCTTGACACTATGTTTACCGCGATCGGTGTGTTCGAGATCATCGCCGGCCTTCTGATAATGATCGGCCTTTTTGCGAGCATCCCGGCCTTTATCGCAAGCGGACTGCTGGCTGTCGGCTACTTTACGGTTCATCAGCCGACCGGAACATGGCCGATCCAAAACGGTGGCGAGCCGGCCGTGTTGCTGTGCTTCATTTTTCTGTACATCGCGGCCCGCGGGTCGGGCCCGCTGAGCGTCGATGCAGTACGGCGAGGGAACGTATCGGCGACGAGCGATGCTTAATCAGTGCATCTTCAGATCCCGAGACTAGGAGAAGTTTGATGAAGAATATATTGCTTATTATGATCGCGGTCGTCGCCCTGGCTACAACATCATTCAGCCAGGCGGCGCCGAAACCTCTGAGCACGCAACTGAAAGTCGGCGACATGGCTCCCGATTTCACTCTCACCGACACGACCGGCAAGGCGGTCAAACTTAGCGACTTTCGCGCAAAGAAGTCGGTCGTCCTCGCCTTTTACGTGCTCGCCTTCACCGGCGGCTGAACGAAGGAGCTTCAGGCGTATCAGGCTGATATCGCCAAATTCGACGCATCCGAAACTCAGGTACTGGGCATCAGCATGGACAGCTTTGCCGCAAACAAAGCGTTCGCCGAGAAGATAGCCGTTACGTTCCCGCTACTGAGCGATTGGAAGCGGCAGACGACGAAAGATTACGGACTCTACAACGAAGAATCGGGCTATGGGACGCGCGCGACATTCGTCGTGGATAAGGATGGGAAGATCCAGCATGTCGAGGTAGGCCGAACGGCGATCGATCCAACCGGTGCGTATCAGGTCTGCGAAGGACTCCGTAAAAAGAAGATCGAAGCTCCAAAATAATGACCAGCTACGTTCCCTGCCCGAAGTGCGGCGGACCAGCCGAGAAACTTAAATTCACCTGGTGGGGCGGTATGTTGGGACCGAAGATCCTGACGCATGTGAAATGCACCGCATGCGGCTACAAGTACAACGGCAAGACCGGCAAGGACAACACGAATGGCATTATCGTCTACTGCGTTATTGTCGGGATCTTGTGCCTGGCGATAGTGGTGGTGATGTTCGCGGCGCTGGCTTTGCTGACGTTCACAACTCGGTAGCAGTAATACCTCGCTCTCATCGTGTCGCGGTTTCAACCTTCGTGTTGCTTCGTGTGATTCGTGGTTTCAATCTTCCAAAACTTGAACCACGAATCACACGAAAGAACACGAAACGGAAGTCAGGAATCAATCGTCACCAAAGACGAATCTCTTTCGAGCCGCGGGCGCGGCCTCACCGGCGGATGATTCCGGCGGCAGTTCCGAGAGGCTCAGTCTCCCGTCGCCATCTTTCATCAGCACCTCGATGCGGCGCTCGGCGTCGGAAAGACGCTCGCGGCACTCGCGTGTCAGCTTCACCCCGCTTTCGAAAAGCTTCAGGCTGTCCTCGAGCGGTAAATCACCATTCTCAAGTTGCTCGACGATCTTCTCGAGTTCAGCGAGCGATGATTCAAAAGTTTTTTCCATAAGAGAAGAATTTTAACGCAGAGCACGCAGAGGACGCGGAGAAAGCAGCCATTTCTTACTACGTGATCTCAGCGTTAAAACACCAGATGCACAGCTTATCGAAAGATCTCTTCAGCCTGCTGCAATATCGTCTGCAGGTTCTTGATGCCGAGCCGCTCGCCGGCAGAACCGGCGCCGCCGTTGGACGCGACGGCAATGATCTCCTGACCCACTTTTTGCGCGATCTCGGTCGCGAGAGCTTCATCGCGAACGCCGACGATCTTCCATCCACCGCCGCTGCGCTGCATTCTAACTTCAAACGAATGCTCGGGCAACTTACTTTTGACAAGGGCGGTATCACCCTTCTGCTTGATATCCAGGTAACGTTCGGCGCCGATAACCATCGCCGCGAATGGAACGCTTTCGAAGCGCTCGGTCTTTTTGCGTATCAGGTTGGGCAACTGCGCGCGTGCACGCTGCTTCAGGGCGGGCATCACCGGAGCCGCGACGTCAGCGACCCGTGCGATCGTCCGCGGCGGCAGTCCCCGGCCGTAAAGCTCGACCGCTTTGCCGGTGATCTGCGGCAGGAACTCATCCACGATATTGTCGATGGCGACAAATTGATCCACCTGGGCTTGATCGTTTCGACGTGCCGCGTCGACAAGAAGCGCGAGAGAATACTGCGGCGTGTCGATGAAACTCCGCCAATAGAAGTAGCCACCGACGGTAGCGAGCAGGATCAACGCAGTGGCGATGGCGGCAACCGTCAGCAGGGCCTTACGCGACCGCGATGGCCGCGCGGGTTCGCTGTAACCGCCGAAGCCGGGCGACTCTGTTTCCGCATTCGCACTTTCAAGAAATTTCGTCATTTGATTTCTGCGGCGTCAGCGGCAATCGAATTTAGCCGTGG
>JBKKAS010000082.1:0-1722 GCA_046714595.1 Pyrinomonadaceae bacterium
TCGCTTGCCGATGCGGATAAAAATAACGAAATGTTTTCAGACGAACTGCTTTCCTACGCTGAGACGCGCGTACCGCAGCTTTATCAGGAAGTGAAAGCAGGAAAGCGTTCTCTGATTATCGACCACAAACGATCGGGTGGGGAAAAGGCTCGAGCGGAGAAGCTCCAAAGTTCAGACTGGCAGGCAGCCCCGCACTTGCAGCGGCCTTCTCTTTTCGATTTCAACAGGCGACAACGGTCGAACAGGCTTTTCTGATTGGACGCCTACGCGATCCTGTTGCGCATTACTTCCTGAGCCTCGGCTGACGTGATTACAGGGATCGCTTCGAACTCCATCAGGTCATCCCACTTTGCTGTCCACTCCGCGAACACCGCCGGATCGTCCCACTCCATAACCTGATAGCATCGGCTGAAATCGGGCTCAATCCAGCTCGCGACATAGTTCAACCCGTCGGGAGCCATGCGCCCATGCTCGCGAAGCGTTTGTAAATTTCCGGACCCGCACCTTCATGAAAATGTTCGATGACCATGTAAAGCATATTTATTTCTTCGGCCAGGGTTCCATCTTGTAGATCTTTTTCTGTGGCGTCTTGTCGGCGGCGGTCCACTCGAGTAACGCTATCCAGGTTCCGTCCGATTGCCGCTCGAAACGATAACTATTTCCCTTGCCGGGAACTGCGGGCACGAACTGAACGTAGGTGTCTGCGATTTCGGTGGCTGCCGATCGTTTGTCGCCGGCGCCCGTTCCGAACTCGCCATCCTTTAGCTCGAACCGGGTCGGCTCTCCATCGGCGGAGCCGTCCTCTTTCAGTCCTTCAACGATCATCGCTGTGTCTTCTATCCGGTAGCGTTCATAAAACGGCTTGTCGCCGTCCATTCCGCGCCACGAGCCTTCGATCCATTTCAATTTCGCGACATCTGCGGCCGTGAAATTCTTTGACGGCGCGCCGGCGGGTTTCGGCGAATTTGCGACAGTGTTCTTTTGTGCGTCCCCCTTATCGCAGGCCGCAGCAGAGATAAAAACCAGAACGATGGCGATAGGAAATTTGAACGATCTATCGTTCATGTGAAAATTACCTCTCAATTTATCAGGGAATAAAATTGTAAGTGATCACGCCGGTGATCCGGACGATCTTTCCCTCGATCTCGGTCGGCGAGAACTTCGCGTCGCACGCCACGGACACTGCCGAGGGACGAAGCAAAGGATGGCCGCTCAACGCCTCGGCGGTGAACACATTACCTTTTTCATCGATGACGACACGCACCGCTACGGCACCGCTCGCACGCGTCGCTCGGGCACCGCTCGGATACTCCGGCTTTGGCAGCCGCAGCGCTTTGCCGGTCACGACTCCGACCTTGACGATCTTCTTCTCGCCCTCCGGTGTGGTATCCGCAAGCGGGTCGAATGTAGAGTTTACCCAAACGGTTGCCTTCACCGGCTTTCCGTCTTTTATACCCGGTGCGAATTTCGCTTGTTTGATCGCGTCCACTACCGAATTTCGCAGCGCGACAAGACGCCGGTCGTTGTTTCCGCCGTTGCAGAGTTGAGTCGGTCCGTTCGGTTCGTCGACCGACAATACCTCGCCCGATTCAGACACGACCACCCGCACCGTTATCCGGCCCCCGATCCCCGCATCTCTCGCTTCTTTCGGATAGACAGGCTTCGGCGCGCTGATCACCGTCGGCGGTTGTACGCCCTTGTCTTCCTGCGCATTTGCACCGG
>JBKKAS010000083.1:0-3783 GCA_046714595.1 Pyrinomonadaceae bacterium
TTGACATAACCGAAACCGTCGGCACCTATCACGACGCCGGCGTGCAGCACGACATTGTCTCCGAGCGTACAGCCATCCTCGATGACGACATTCGGATGAAGCACGCAATTTTTCCCGACCGTTACATTGTCACCGATCCGCGTACCCACTCCGATCGTTGTTCCATCGCCGATGGTCGAACCGTCTCCGATGGTGCTGAATGCGCCGACGAAAACATCGCGTCCGATAGTCGCGCTTGACGCGATAACGGCCGTCGAATGGGATTCAGATGAGCGCGTTTTCGGAAGATGTAGAATGGCGGCTACGCGGGCGAACGCGAGCTTGGGATCGGTAGCGATGATGAAGGACGCGAGGGACGCCGCTCCGCTTTCTTTGAGCGAGTCCGCAAAACCTTTCGGCACGATCACGCAGGATGCATTCGTCTCAGGAACGACATCACCCTTTTCAAAAAATGCGATCTGGCCGTCGGCAGCCGTGCTTATTTCGGCGACGGACGATATCTCGGTGTCTCCATGACCACGCAGTTCACCACCGACAAGATCCGCAATCTCACGAGCTTTCATTGCCTTCAATTTATATCGTTTTAGGTAGAAACGCGACTGCACGAGGCGCATGCAATTCGCGGTTAGCCCTGAGCCTTCCGTTCGGCAGAATCGACAGCGGATTGAAGAAAGATCTCCATTCCCTCTATCACGAATCCGTGTTCGCGCTGAAGTCGCTTGAGTACGGGCGCCGAATCGCTGTCGAGGAAGTCAAGATCGGCAAGGTCGATCGTCAGATCGCGGCCATGATCGGTCCGCATTTCGAGGGCGATCTTTTCGAGAAGCAAGGCATCGTCAAGCATCATGTCGCCCTCTACGCGAAGGACCATTCTGCCATCGGGTTCGATTAAGGTTTGAATTATATTCGTCGGCATAGTTCGCCCTCGGTGGTGTGACTACGGCTACCGGAATCGCGTTGTTTCATTTAACGCGTGAATTTTACAGATCTTTAACATTAGCCGGTCACATGAACGTCCGCCGACCGTGCCTTTCGGGTCGTCAAAAATACTCCGGCAAAAACCAGCAACGCGGCGATTATAAAACGGAAATCTATATTCTCACCCAAAAAGATCACCGCCATAACGAATCCGATCAGCGGCTGGAGATAGACGAATACCGCGACCGTCGAAGGATTTGCACGAGCCAGGGCCCATGCGTTGAGCAGATAAGGTACAGCGGTAGCGAAGACCGCGATGTAAAGCACGAGAAGCCAGATGTCGGTATCGACAGCCGCGACGTCGATCGACGAGAGAGAAACCAGACCGATCGGGACGCAGATCACGCTCGCAAAACCGAAGACCCACATCATCGAACGAAACGCGCCGTTGCGTGTTACCACATCTTTCGAGGTGGCAACGTAGATCCCATACGAGAGGGAATTGACGACGATCATGATGTCGCCGATCGTCGTCTGCGATGAAAATGAAGCGTTACGTGGATCGATCAGGAATATCACACCCGCGGCGGCGAGAACGATACCTGCGATCCTGAGCGGCCTCAGCCTTTCGCTGCCGACAAGTGCGCCGATGGTCAAAGTAAATATCGGGATCGTCACCGCAAGAAGCGAGGTGTTTGCCGCCTTTGTAAGCGAGAGCCCGCCGATAAAAAGGAGTTGGTTGAAGACGACGCCGAACAGGCTTAGCAGCGCAAGTCGAAGATAATCACCCCTATGCTGGAGCCAGATCCGGCGCCGGTAAGACTGAACGGCGAACAGGATGAGCGCCGTTATGCCGACGCGAAATCCGACGAGCGACACCGCCGGCAAGACCGCGAGTACAACCTTTCCGATAACCGGCAGTGAGCCGAAACATATCTGCACCGCGAGCAACGCGGCGATCGGATGGTTCAGCGAGGGCGCCTTATTTTTTTCGTCAGCCAACTTCAAAACGGAATGTGAAAAGGCGATAATAACAAACAAACCGCGACAACCGTCAGCCGGTGTAGTCAGATCCAAATATTTGCAGGAGAAGTTAATGAACCGTTTGTTATCACTTGGCCGAGGGCGACGCTCGCTCGTCGGCGTACTCATATTTTCAATCTTTGTCGTTCAGGCAATCGGACAGGCTGCGGCTCTCGCTCAAAAGCTCTCGGCGGCTGAACTCGAACTCGCGGACAAGATCACGGTCTCTTCGATCAAAGAGATGACGGCGGCGCTGTCGGCTCCTGAGATGGAAGGTCGCGGTACCGGCCAACCCGGCGGCGACAAAGCGGCGAACTGGATAGCCGACCGCTTTAAATCGCTCGGGCTGAAACCTCTCGGCGACCCCCAGGGCACTTATTTACAAAAGGTCGACTTTAAGGAGACAGTCACGACGCCGGAAACATCTTTCACAATGGGTGATCAAAGTCTGAATCATGGCAGCGACTTTGCATTCGTGCCGCAGAACAACGGCAATAAGAATGTGTCAGGAGAAATGATCTTCGTCTCGTACGCCATCCAATCCAAACAAGCAAATGTTGACATGCTTGAAGGCGCGAATCTGGCCGGAAAGGTCGTTGTAATGATCGAGGGGCCGCCCCCGGGATTCCCAAAAAAGGATTGGCAGAGCCAGAAGGCTCAGATGGCGATCATGCGAACGGTTATTGTTTCCGGAGCTGCGGCCCTTGTGTTTATCGGCACCGGCGACGAAGAGAGGTCGCCGGAGGAGTCGATAAGTTACCTCAGCCGTCGACAGCTTACGCTCCCGAACGAGGAAGGATATCCGTCGCAAATGCCGCCGATGGTCTATGTCAGTTCAAAAGGGGCAGAGAAGTTATTCTCGAAATCGGGTATGACGCGCGCTCAGGCAATGGACCGGGCCCGGACACTCGAATTCAAGCCAATTGATCTGAAACAAAAAGCCAAGATCGTCGCGAAATACAGCGTCAATAAAGTCGCCGGCTACAACGTCGTCGGTTACCTGGAAGGTTCCGATCCTAAGCTTCGGGCAGAGGCAGTTCTGTTCTCGGCACACTACGACGCTTACGGAAAAGAGAACGGAAAGATCTACGCCGGTGCTGCCGACAACGCTCTGGGAACGGCGGAGATGCTTGCGGTTGCTGAGGCTTATTCCAAGGCCTCGCAAAAACCGAAACGCTCGATGGTGTTTCTGGCTGTTACGGGCGAGGAGTACGGGCTGTACGGATCGAAGTATTGGGCAAAGGACCCGACCTGGGACATTAAAAAGGTTGCGGCGAATCTCAATCTGGACGGGATCGGCTCTGAAGTTTACGGTCCGGTGAAGACCATGGTCGGTTATGGAGCTGAACACTCTTCACTCGGCGCCATGCTCGCCGCCGTTGCTCCAGCGTTTGAAGTGAATGTCATTCCTGACCCGATGCCGGATGAAAAAGTCTTTTACCGATCCGACCATTACTCGTTCGTCGAGCGGGGCGTTCCGGCGTTGATGCTCCTGGGCGCGCCGGCCGGCGAGAAGGAAGTGTGGATGAAACGGATCAAGGATTGGGAGAAGACCGATTATCATCAGCCGGGGGACGTGATTCAGCCCGGCTGGGCGTGGGAGGGACCAGAGACCGTTGCCGAGATGATGGCGATCCTCGGCTGGCGTATCTCGGAGACTGATTCAATGCCCATCTGGTTGGGGACGTCACGTTTTGCAAAGCTGGAACGCGGGAATACGAAAGAACTGCCGGAAGAGAAATAGTTTCTGGTTCCTGGTTTCTGGTTTCTAGTTCGTCTAATACAGCGTCAACATCAACAAATCGCCCCTGCGAACCAGAGGTAGGAGCGATCTATTTGGAC
>JBKKAS010000084.1:0-1816 GCA_046714595.1 Pyrinomonadaceae bacterium
CCTGGCGAAAGATCTGACGGGATATCAGAACCTCGTTTACCTCTCGTCGAAAGCGTTTACCGAAGGGCTACATCACAAACCGCGAATCGACAACGAGCTTCTCCGCGAAAAGTCCGGAGGACTTATCGCGCTTTCAGCGGGTTCCAGTGGCGCCGTCGCCCACTTTTTGCGGCAGGGCGACGCGGCTCGGGCAGAAGAGGCCGCGTGTCATTACAAAGCCATTTTCGGAGACGATTTTTATATTGAGATCGGAGACAACGGGTCTATCGAAAGCTCCGAGCTTGTTCGCGGTCTCGCCGAGCTTGCGAAGAAGAATGATATTCCGTTGGTTGCCGCCAACGATGCACATTATCTTGAGAAGGACGACGCTCGGGCACATGAAGTTCTTCTCTGCATCGGCGAAGGGCGTACGTTCAGCGAGGATCGTTACACTTTGCCGACCTCGACTTACTACGTTCGCTCCGCCGGTGAGATGTGGGATCTTTTCGGCGACGAGTTTCCCGAGGCGTTAACAAATACGCTGGAGATCGCCCAGAAGTGCGCGGTGGAACTTAACACCGAGGGAAATAACTTTATCTTGCCGGTGTACCCAATTCCGGTTACCGCCGCGAGCGGTGACGAATATTTCGAATCCGTGATCGCCGGCGGTTACGAAAACCGAAAGGCAAGTGTATGGCTGCCGATGAAAGAGGCAGGTTCGTTGAGGTACGAGTTCGAGGACTATACGGCTCGGCTGCAGCGCGAGATCGGCGTGATCCGCAAAATGGGTTTTGCCGACTACTTTCTCATCACTTGGGATTTCATAAAATTCGCGAAGGAACGGCAGATCCCGGTCGGCCCGGGCCGCGGTTCGGCCGCCGGCTCACTTGTTGCATACTGTCTCGGAATAACTGACATCGATCCGCTTCAGTACGATCTGCTCTTCGAACGCTTTTTGAACCCGGAACGAATATCGATGCCCGACATCGACATCGACTTTTGTATACACGGACGAAGCGAGGTCATCGACCACGTGACAAAGGTCTACGGCCGCGAGTCGGTCTGTCAGATCATCACGTTCGGCACGATGGCATCGCGGGCCGCGATAAAAGACGTCGGTCGCGCGTTGAGCATGCCGTACGGCGATGTCGAAAAGATCGCGAAGATGATCCCGCCGCCGGTCCGCGGCCGAAACGTGAGTATCTCGCAGGCACTGGATCAGGTTGCGGAATTGAAAGCGTCGGTCGCATCCGATCCAAGAGTGAAAGACCTCGTCAACTTGGCGCTTAAGCTCGAAGGATGCGCCCGGCACTCATCGGTTCACGCGGCGGGCGTTGTCATCGCTCCGAGGCCGCTGCACGAAATAGTTCCGGTTGCAATTTCCGCCAAGGACGAACTCACGAGTCAGTATTCGATGAACGATCTCGAGAAGGTCGGGATGCTGAAGATGGATTTCCTCGCGCTCACCACTCTGACGGTGATCAACGATTGCCTCACATCGATGAAGGCAAAAGCCGGCGTTGACATTGAGTGGAATCAGATCTCGCTGAACGACGAAAAGACGATGCAGTTGTTTGGTGAGGGACGGACCGATGCGGTCTTTCAATTTGAATCGAGCGGGATGCAGGAGATCTGTCGCCGGCTAAAGCCAAAGGAGCTTGAAGATCTCTCTGCATTGAACGCACTATATCGACCCGGCCCCATCGATGGCGGCATGATCGACGATTACATCGCGCGGCATCGCGGCGAGAAGCAGGTGCGTTACCTGGTTCCCGAAATGAAAGACATCTTGAGCAATACGTTCGGCGTGCTTGTCTATCAGGAACAGATCATGCAG
>JBKKAS010000085.1:0-2199 GCA_046714595.1 Pyrinomonadaceae bacterium
CACTGACCACTGACCACTGACCACTGCCGAGCGGCATACATATTGCTCGACCATATTTACCGCACTTTTGTGTTTCGATTCGAAACGTTTTGTAGGGTTCCATCTGGACAGGAGATCATTCATGGAGAGCAAAGCAAAATTTCTCGGCCACGCTATACACCCGATCCTGATCGTGTTTCCGCTCGGGTTGCTGGCGACAGGTGTCGTCTTTGATGTCATTTATTTGATCTGGGGAAATTCTGACATGGCAGCGGTCGCCTATTGGATGATCACCGCCGGTCTCGTTGGCGGGCTTATCGCGGCGCCATTCGGCTGGATCGATTGGTTCGGAATTCCCTCCGGGACACGCGCGAAGACGATCGGCCTGATGCATGGACTGGGCAACGTTACCGCTTTGCTTCTGTTCGCGGGAAGCTGGTGGCTTCGGAGCGATGTTCCGACACGACCTGAAACGCTTGCAAGCGTCCTATCTTTCCTCGGCGCCGCGATGGCCGGCTTCGGAGGTTGGCTGGGTGGCGAGCTCGTCGAACGCTTGGGCGTCGGCGTTCACGATGGCGCCCATCTGGATGCACCAAGCTCACTAACCAACTCTTCAGCGCGGTCGACAGGTAAGTAGGATTTAAAGGAGTAGTTGTAATGGCAATAAAGCTAAGAGATCTTAGGGAACAAGTAGTGGTCATAACGGGAGCGTCGAGCGGCATCGGCTTGACCACCGCCCGGATGGCCGCCGAACGAGGAGCACGGCTGGTGCTCGCCTCACGTAACGAAGAAGCTTTAACGAAACTCACCGAAGAAATAAGATCGGCCGGAGGCGAGGCCACGTTCGTCGTAGCCGACGTCGGCAATGAGGGCGATGTGAACAAGATCGCGGCCGAGGCGTTGAACCGATTCGGTGGCTTTGATACGTGGGTCAACAACGCCGGCGTGTCGATCTACGGCAAGCTCGAGGAAGTACCGATCGCGGATATGAGGCAGCTCTTTGAGACGAACTTTTGGGGCGTGGTGTACGGATCGCTTGCCGCGGCAAGAAATTTGAGATCGCGAGGCGGAGCGATCATCAACATCGGAAGCACGCTTTCCGATCGTGCGATCCCGATCCAGGGAATCTATTGCGCCTCGAAGCATGCTGTCAAAGGCTTCACGGATGCACTCCGGATGGAGCTCGAATCCGAAGAAGCTCAAATCTCGGTGACGCTTATCAAACCGAGCGCGATCGATACCCCGTACAAGGAACACGCAAAGAACTATCTCGGCGTTCAGCCGGAAAATCCGCCACCCGTTTACGCTCCGGAAACCGTTGCCGAAGCGATCCTGCATTGCGCTCAGAATCCAATGCGGGATGTCTTCGTCGGCGCCGGGGGCAAGGCGTTGTCAGTGTTGGGCGATCTCGCTCCACGGCTCACCGACAAGTACATGGAAGCGGTGATGATCGACATGCAGCTGTCGGACAAGCCGCCGAATGGAAACGTCCGTGACGGATTGTACGATTCGCATGACGCAAGCCTTAACGAGCGCGGCCACTACGAAGGCCACGTCGCGGAAAGCAGTCTGTACACCAAGGCTTCGCTTCACCCGGTTCTGACAGGGACCGCTCTCGCACTCGGAGCAGTGGGTCTCGCGTACACGTTCTACACGCGACAGAATAGCGACCGGCAGAAAAGTCGCTCACATTAACTCCGCAAGTACAACGACATCGGAAGAGTACCGGTACCGTCCGGTACTCTTTCTTTTTTGCCCGGGCTGGTCCCCGATCTTTCGCGTCGAAGTTTACATTGCCGAACTTTTTTGCAAAAGTATTGCTAATACAAAACGTGATTCCGATAACCGAAACCGATAACGATAAGACGGCCGCGATCGACAAAGCTTCGACGGCGGACGCTGTCCGCCTGATCAACAACGAGGACAAGCTAGTCGCCGTAGCCGTCGAGAAGGTTCTGCCTGAAATTGTGAACGCCATTGATAAGATCGTCGAGCGGCTGCACAACGGGGGACGGCTTTTTTATATCGGAACCGGTACGAGCGGACGGCTTGGGGTACTCGACGCATCTGAGATTCCGCCGACATTTGGCGTACCTTACGATTTGGTCCAGGGCGTGATCGCCGGCGGTTACGACGCTCTTTACAAAGCGACCGAGTCGAGCGAAGACAACAACGAACAAGGCGCGACGGGCCTAAAAGAGCGTGGGCTGACGGCTAGGG
>JBKKAS010000086.1:0-7087 GCA_046714595.1 Pyrinomonadaceae bacterium
TCTTTGCGAACTAAGAACGCTATAAATCGCGCACTCTGAACTATTAAGAAAAATAACGCGAGAAAGCCCAGAGCAAAGTAATAACGACGACCGTCGTCAAAACGACCGCGGTGTACACGCGGTTCCAGAATGAGTTTGGCCTCTCGGCCTGACCTTTGTCGTTCTGCATTGTTCAATTAGCGACGCGCGGAACGGACTGACAGTCCGTTCTACTCATGTGCGGTGAAAGCCGCGTTCGATGTCCTTCATTGTAAGCCGGAGGATGACAGGTCTGCCATGCGGACACGTCGTCGGCGACGAGGTTAGCAGCAGGCGATCGATCAGCCACTGCATCTTCTCCGGTGTCAGTTTCATATTGATCTTGATAGCTGCCTTGCATGCCAGGCTTGCCGCAATATCGTCGCGGAGTGTCTTCTTCGCCCCGCCGCGCTTGTCGAGCTCGACGTGATCGAGGATCTCAGCAAAAAGATTGCGGGCTTCGGACGGCGCGAGGTCTGTCGGTATCGATTTGATCGCGACCGTTCGTCCTGAGAGTCGCATGATCCCGAATCCGAGCGAGGCAATGTCTTTCTCGATAAGTTGGAACGCCTGGGACTGAGCCGGAGTAAGATCGATGGTTTCCGGCAGCAATAGATTTTGCGATTCGATCGGCCTGTCGGTTTCGCTTTTGAGAAACTTGTCGAAGAGGATGCGCTCATGTGCGACGTGCTGGTCGATCAGCAGCATGCCTTCATCGTCGACTGCGATGATAAAACTCTCGTGCAGTTGGGCGACGGGTCGGATCTTTCGCGAAGATAGATCGGCGATCTCGACCGCCTTTACGAATCTCTCCGCTGAATTGACCGGTGGCAGTTCGGGGCCGATTTCGGATCCCGGATCTCGTATTTCCAGTCTTGCTTCGCTAAAGGGATCGATATCGGCCTTTGCCGCTGCCGCAAGCTCAAACTCGGCCGCGAGATTCTCAATTCGGTTCTCCCCGATAGCTATGCTTTCAACAGAGGTCTCATTTTCGACGACGTCTTGCGTGGTTACAAACTCCATCGCGTGCTGCGGCGCCGTCTGGACGGCGTCGGATGCATGAGCCGTCGCTGCGAACGCTTCCTCGCCTGACCTTTCTCGGTGCTCGACCGTGATTCCGGCCTGGGCAAGTGAGTTACGGATCGCATCGGCGATAACATCCTTAACGGCCTCGGTGCGCCGGAACCTGACTTCGGTTTTCGCGGGATGAACGTTCACGTCGATCTCCTCAAGCGGCACCTCGAGGAAGAGAAAGGCGACCGGATAGACGCCGTGCGGGAGCACCGAACGGTAGCCCTCAAGCAAGCCGCCGGCGATCGTCTTGTCTCGAACGAAACGCTGATTGACAAAGAAGTATTGCGCATCGCGGGTCGTTCTTCGTTCGCGCGGCGCGGATATAAAGCCCGACACCTTCGCAACGAAATCGCGCCCGCCTGAAACGGGCAGAAGACTGTCGAGCAATCCGGCGCCGAATATCTGGAACGCTCGTTCACGCAGATCTTTCGCCGGTGAAACCCGCAAGACCTCGCGCCCATTATTCGTCAATGTGAACGCGGCTTCGGGATGCGCCAGCGCGTAGTGTGTAACGATACCTGTGAGATGATAATTTTCCGTCGCCTCGGACCGCATAAACTTTCGCCGGGCCGGTGTGTTGTAAAAGAGGTCGCGGACCGAGATCGTGGTTCCACGGGCGCGGGCTGCATCCTTTACATCGAGAAGCTTCCCGCCTTCCACCAAGACGTAGGTTGCAGCCTCGTCTTCCTCGATCTTGGTGATCAACTCGACTTTCGCGACCGACGCGATAGATGCCAACGCTTCCCCGCGAAAACCGAGCGTGCCGATGGCCGCCAGATCCTCAAGCGTCCGGATCTTCGATGTTGCATGCCGCTCAAAGGAGAGGATGGCGTCGTCACGCACCATCCCGACGCCGTCATCCGATACCCGCATCAATCTTCGCCCGCCCAGTTCGATATCGATCTGAACGCGACCGGCACCCGCGTCGATGGCGTTCTCGATCAGTTCTTTTATGACCGACGCCGGGCGCTCGACCACCTCGCCGGCGGCGATCTGGTTCGCTAAGTTATCGGGTAAGACTCGGATCTTGTTCATTATAAATAAAGCACGCGATGGCGCCGATCATCGAGGTCGACCGAATCATACAGCCAGTCGATAAAGTGAAGCCCGTATCGCGACGCAAAAGTCTCGACATTAAGTACACGCTCCTGAAGCTGACCCTCCGGCCACAGAGACGAGAACAGCGACAGAAGCCGGCGATTCAAATTCTCGTCGCGCTGGATCTGCACGCGATGAAATTTTTTCCGAAGCGCCTCAATGTGGTAAAGAATTTTCCGTCTACGCGTTGCGAGGTTAGCAGCCAACGTCGGATCGATGCGTGATAATTCCTGGTCAAGCCGGTTGAGCTCGAGGTTGATGTTCTCTTCCGCATCGGCAAACAGGCGCTCGGTCGTTGGGTTCACAAAACGACCGACGATGACCGGCAGCAAACTTTCAAAGCCGGCGAACAGATCTTTAAAACTCAAGTCGTACTTCTCAAGCGTCCGCGCGTGTTTCGGCTCGACCAGCGTAAAGCTCTGACGGTGAATGATCGTCGTAACCGGCCGGTCAAGAATTCTGTAGACCTCGCTGTTCTGCGCAAAGTAAGCGATCTCGGCCCCGCCGCCGAAATAGCACACGGTTGGAAAGAGGTGATCCTGAACAACCGGACGCAGCATAACGCCGGGACTGAACCGTGCCGGTTCGCTCGCAGCTATTCGCGACAACTCCGCACGCGTGAACACGAGCCTGGTTTCAACTACTCGATAAGCCTCGTCGCCCTGCCGCCGGATCGCACGGCGTACGCCGTCGTCGGTATGGTAGAAAAGCGGAAAGTAATCCTGGTTGACGAGTACCTGTGCATGATATCCATTGTCGACGAGGTCTGCGGACCGGCTGACGAGTGCGGAAACGATATCGTCCGCCCGATCGATCGCTTTGCAATAGATCGGCGAGGCAAGCTCTTTCAAACGACGATCGAGTGGATCGACAACTATCAATCCATAAGCTTTGAAGAGCTGCTGGATATGCCGGCAAAAGGCGTCGGCGATAGTTTGCCCCGGCGCCCAGGCCGACTCGAGCCGAGCGGCAAAGTCGCTCTCGGATCGTGCGATTAAGAGGCCACGAAGTACTTCCGCGAATGATCCCGGGATCGGGATGCTTCCAACAGGCTTGCCGGCAGATCCTTCCTCGAGCGCCAATTCCAGACCGATCTGCTTGCCGTCGTCATCGAGCATCACCGCCCGCGAGATCTCTTCGAAATCGTGATCTTCGGTGGCCGCCCAAAAAACCGGAACGGCGTCCACTCCCTGATTGCGTAGACACTCGGCCAGCCTGATAGCCGAGAGTGCTTTGTAAATTGTATAAAGGGGTCCGGTAAGAAGACCGGTTTGTTGCCCGGTCACGACGGCAACCGTTTTGGATTGTCGGAGGCGAGCGATGTTGTCGAACGTTTTTGTCCCGGCTTCGAACCGATGGTTCTGATCAGCGAGTATCTCGCATAGCACATCCCGATCGACGGAGTACGCGTCAAGGACTTCGCGGGCGCGTCCGGCGACATCCGTGAGCGAAGCGATCGCTGAGGGGTAGTACTTTCTCAGGCTGAGCGGATCGGTTTGATATTGAAGAAACAATCTAGACTGTCCGGGAATGTCGGAGAAATCAACAGCTTCGAACCGCAATTTCGCTTTGTTTGCCGTGGGCCGGCAACCTATTTCCGCCATCATTTTGCTCCGTGCTGGTCAAATTATAGGGTCGCCTCGCCCAACTTCAAAACTGTAAACAAAAAAGAGACGGCCCATGTGCGCCGTCTCGTCTTTAATACCTGATACCTGGTTAGTTTCCGTCCGCAGAGATTGGTTTCGCGACGACGGGTTTCACGTCGGCGGATTCCTGTCTTCGGTGGATCCGATACACGCCGGAGGAGTGCGAACCGGCGAATATCGTTTTCGGATCATTCGGATCGAACGCCATCGTCCATACGCGACGACTCGGCACCTTCATATCCTTTGAGTCCACGCGTTTCCATTTCTTCCCGGCGTCATCCGAGTAGAAAACGCCGCCGTCAGCCTCAAGCGCGCTCGCTGCAAAGATCTCGTCCGTGTTATTCGGATCGATGAGGATTTTGACGAAGTTGCCAAGCGGCAGGGTGCCGCGGGTACGATTCCATGTTCGCCCGCCGTCACGGCTCAGATAGATCGACTGTGTAGTTCCGACGTAAAGATAATTCGGCCGTTTCGGATCCGATGTTATCGAGCTGACCAGGACACCTTCAGGAAGGCCATCCACTTTCGACCAGGTTAATCCGTCATCCTTGGAAACGATCACGCCCGTAGGCGTGCCAACCCAGATCGTGCCGGGGACCAGCGGCGATGTATAAACCACGAACACATTCTCGTTCACACCCTCGCCAAACGGAATTTTCTCCCAACCCTTGTCGATGTCGTAGGAGCGATAAAGGCCGTTGTCAGTGCCGGCAAAGATACCGTTTTTCTCATCTTCGGTGAATGCGAGCACTTTAACCTTTTCGGTAAAAGCCGTTACGGTTTTCGGCCCTGCCGGTTCGGTAGCCTTCACCTCGCCCGGTTTCAAGTTGGCCGGAGCTTTTGTGGTTGCGACCGCCTTCGCTCGCGCTTTAGCTGGAGCTTTCTTTACGGACTTCGGCTTTGGCGGAGCGAGAAGCGTCCACGAGGTTCCGCGGTCGAGCGAGCGGAAAATGCCGAGGTTTGATCCAAGGAAAATCCGATTCGGATCAACCCGATCCTGCAAAACCGCAAACGGAGACACACGGTTGATGTCCAGGCCTTTTGCCTGCACCCAATTCTTGCCGCCGTCCGAGCTTGTGAAAAAGAAACCGCCACTCGACGCCGTATTATGCGTCGTCGCGTATAACCTGTCTGCCTGTGAAACGTCAGGCGTCACGGAATAAGTAAAGCGACTTGTGAAATTGTCATTGGTCTGCGCGAAATTCCTACCGCCGTCATTCGACACCATCACGCCGTAGTTGTTGGTCGCGATGAAAACACGATTGGGCTCTTCAGGATGGACGGCGATCGAGTTGATCTCAAGATTTCGCTGTGTTGTTAACGCCCACGACTTGCCGCCGTTGGTCGTCAACCAGAATCCTTCGGTGGTCGCCGCATAAACGGTTCCGGGGATGCTGGGATGTTGAACAATATCGCGCGTCCGTCGCGACTGTGACGGGATACCCTGGATCTTCGCCCATTTTTCGCCGCCGTTAAATGATTCGTAAATCCCGCTACAGGCGGACGCGATAATGTGCTCCGCGTTTCTCGGATCGATAGTCACGGCGAACACGTCCGAATCGTCTATCATTCCGGCCTTTATCAGCCTCCAGCTCTTTCCGCTGTCGGTCGATTTGTACGGCCGCCAATTGGTACCGGCATAGATCGTCGTACTCCGGCGAGGGTCGATCGCCATCGAATTCAAATTCACCGGCATGGTCGAGGACGAGATCTTCTCCCAGTCGTCGCCCGAATCCTTCGAAACAAAAACGCCGTTCGATGTGCCGACGAACAACATATTCGGATCGTCCTTCGCCTGCGTCATTGCATGGATCGCTTCGCCCTTCAGGTCCTTGGCCTTTTTCCACGTAAGCCCACCATCGGTGCTTTTGAAAAAGCCGCCGGGAAGCTTTCCGCGATGTCCTGAGGTGTAAATGATCTTTGAATCACGGGAATCGACGAAAAGCTGATCCAGTACAAGTTGCGGTTCATCGAGGCTGACAAGAAGCATCCAGCTCTTACCGCCGTCGGCAGACGTGTGTATCTGTCCATCGAGCGTACTGATGTAGAGGCGGTTCTTGTCACGAGGATCGATCGCGATCGATCTAACGTCGCCGCCATTGGGGCCAACGACGGACCAGTCGCTGAACTTCGCGGGATCTCGAAATATGTTTCCATCCGCAAAGGCACCGAACGGAACGGTCATTCCAGCCAGAACAATGACGAAGAATGCAGCGGCGAAACGAGAACGTCTTTTGGACTTGGTGATCATACGGATTTTAATTCTCTTGAAAGCGGCCGTCGCAGGCGGCTTGATTTCGCGTCTTAGGATGATGAAACCAGCAAGGAGGTTTGTATCAAAACGCTTTTCGAAGCGAACGAAAGTCGGGGAACCAAGAGAGAGCAAACTCAACGGCGACTATTCTACAACAAAAAAGACCTCGTGCAAAACTTTAACAAAAAAGAAACGGACGAGGATCTGGCTTGATCCTCGTCCGTTTTGTTATGTTCGCATCAAACTTCGATGCAAAGCTATGACCGTATTACGGTGCCGGGTTATCAGCTCCAGGCGGTATGCGATAGAGCTTCGTTCTCGGTTCACCGTCCGGTGACGCACCGCCTCTTACGAGGGTGATGCGGCTCCGGTCAAAGTTACGGAATGCGATATGGTTCGTGATCAGGCGTTCGCGTGCCGCGATCTCACGATCGGTTCCGTAATTGATGATATAGCCCTGGTTGTTCGGGTTGTTCGAAAGTTCCGCGAAGAACGTATCGAGACGACCTCTGATTTCGTCGTTCGGCAGTTTGCCGAACTCGTCAACCAAAACCGAACCTGGAGGTGTCCCAACAGGTGCTGTTTCTGAAGCCGACTTATTACAGCCGCAGTCAACATCGAGTCCGAGGTTAACGGTTGCTGTAACATTCGCCGTTCCATCCGACGGGGCTGTCACTGTAATGCTTGGCGTGCCCTGTCCGGAGTTGATAGAACCGCCTTCAACGCTCCAGTTATAGGTGATGTTCTGAGCAGTGCCGCCGCTGACATTCGCTGTGAACGTCATCATGCCGCCCCGATCAGTAACGCCTGCCGGTCCGGTTACGGACAGGCTCGGGCATTCGCAAACCTTGACGCAATCGCATTCCGCGATCGTGATCGTCTCAGTCACTGTCTTGCCGCAAAGTCCGCATCCGTCATCAACACCCGACGTGACCGTGTATGTTCCCGGCTGAAGGCCGCTGACATCCCACGAAACATTCGCGCCCGTTCCGACAAT
>JBKKAS010000087.1:0-2078 GCA_046714595.1 Pyrinomonadaceae bacterium
CGCACCGCGGAGGTCCATCTCAAACCGCACACGCTCCAGAAATCTCGCCCGCAATTCTTTTGTAAATACCGCCGGCCCGTCGTTCTTCTCTTTCGCGTAATGCATCGCGATATCGGCGTCGCGCAGAATTTCTTCGGGCGTGTCGTACTCGGCGTCGCTCGGTGCGATCCCGATATTTACATCGATGTTTATCTTGTTGCCGCTAAGCGAAAAGGGCTGCGTGATATTTCCGTAGATCCGGCGTGCTACCTTTTGCGCTTTGCCGATGGTCGACAGGTTTTTGAGAATGATCGCGAATTCGTCTCCGCCGATCCGTGCGACGGTGTCGTCCGGGTTTAGCATCCGGCCGAAACGTTTCGCGGCGATCATCAACACCTTGTCTCCGATCGTGTGTCCGAGACTGTCGTTGATGTTCTTAAAGCTGCGGATGTCGAGGAACAGGACGTGGAAGCTGTTCGACGGGTCGTCCTTGTAGTCGGCGATCAGGTTGCGAAGGATATCGCCGAGGTGCTTTCGGTTCGCGAGCTGCGTCAGCGAATCGTACAGCGCCGCGTGTTGAAGATCTTTCTCGCTCTTTCGCAGCGCCTCATTCGCACGCTCTTCTTTATCCAGCGATTTGCTCAACTGGCTCGCGTATCTCTCCGCCTCGCGCCGTCTCTCGCGCTCGACCTCGGCTCTCTGCCGCTGAGCTTCCTCTGCCTGCTCAGCGGACGAATTAATTTGATGTATCGATTGCCGATACGTTAGGTAAACGATTCCGAAAACAGCGAGGGCAACCGCGGCCGTAAAGATATCGCCGTAGCTGATGATCCTGTAAACCATTCCGGCCGTTCCCGCGCCGACAAAATTCGAAGTTGACCCCGCGAGATAGTCGCGCAGCAATGTGTCCAAAAGGGTCGAGTCGTCGTCACGTCGCGGGAGAATTATCGCGGCGAAGATGGTCGAAGCGACGAACTGAGCAAGTGCGAGTAGCCCCAGCGTCGCTATCAAGGCTCGACTATCAATATGAAATGTTGAGAGATCGGTGATGCGAGAGGATAACGCCCAAACCGTACAAGCCGCGGCGGTGCATAAAGCCGCTCCGAACGTGTTTACCGCGATCATGTGCGGAGCGAACTTGATCTTTCCCGAACGCTTGTTGTAGTAGCAGTTGGCAAGCGTCTCCGACGCGGCCATGATCACCGCAGATTCCGGACCATAAATCAAAAAGGAAAGAAAAACTACGGTGTCGGACAGGCTTATTACGACGTTTGATCGCGGAATAACGAGGCTCATCCGTGGAGCAACAACAACCGATACCACCAGGAGTAATACAAAACCGGAGGTGTAAGCCGTCGTTGGCAGGAACACAAAAGCAAGGGCGACGACGATGATCCCCAACGTCATGATGGCGCCTTTGGAAAAGCTGGGTAGTTTCTTTTCGCTCATTAATTCAGAAATTGGCGAGGTTTGAAAGTAAAGCTTGGAGGTAAGTGCAGCTTCCGACAAAGCCGTGCAGTAAAAATTCTAGCATCCGGGCGGCTCCAAAAGCCAGAAAAATAATGCCTCCCCGTCGAAAAATGGATACCTGGTTGGCACGTGCCAATGGTTATCAAGTATCCGAGGCGTGTAACGTGCTGAAAAAGCAGGGATGAAAGGTGGCTAGCTATCGAATCGATAACTAGGTATTCATCTGAGCACGCGGCGTCCGAGTCACTCCTTAGGCCCTCAACAAATATGTTAATTGCTGCTGTAACAGAAACTTCGCCGACGGCCAGGCGGCGTGGGTGCCGATGGCACACCGATTGAAATACAGTTGGCAGAAGTTAGGAACTAAATTGAGAGGGAGAGACAAAATGAACACACTAAAAGGATGGATCACAACGACTTTCTTGGCCGCGACGCTGATGCTTTCCACGATGCCGGCAAACGCGGGAGTTATTATCGGAGGCAGGACAGACCAGCCATGTTCGGGGCCCGTTAAGGTTGACACTAAGGACGATTTGGGCGGCGTAATCATCGGTGGATTTGTCGGCGTCATCATCGGGGGATTCACTGGAGTCATCATCGGTGGCGTGGTCGATGTACCGGTAGTAAAC
>JBKKAS010000088.1:0-14460 GCA_046714595.1 Pyrinomonadaceae bacterium
TGCGTTTTGAGCTCAGGCATATTCTCGAAATTCATCCCGTAGATTCCGGCTATCAGGGATAGCGGCAGGATGATCGACGAGATTACGGCGAGCGTTTTCATTACATCGTTCGTCTTCGTCGCGATCACGGAAAAATGAATGTCGAACAGCCCACCCACAAGATCACGGTAGTTCTCAGCAAGATCGGAAATGCGCTGTAAGTGGTCGTGAACGTCTCGAAAGAAAGGCAGGATGCTTTCAGGTATTTGCGGAAACTCGCCGTGTGCCATCCGATAAAGTACGTCGAGTTGGCGCGCCGAAATTCGCCGCAGACGCGCGACGCTTCGCCGCAGATCCATCAGCTCCGGCAGTATCGTCTTGCCGGACTTCATGCGCAAGACGCGTTCTTCCAGCTCGGTTATCGTGTTGTCAAAGTCGTCAACCATCGGCATGTAGAGATCGACGAGTTGATCGAGTATCTGGTGCAGAAGATAAGCCGCGCCTCGCCGGCAGGCGAAGGTGCTGCTGCGCAATTGCTGCTTGACGATTTTGATGCTGCGAAACCGTTCCTTGTGAAACGTCACAACATAGTTATCGCCGAGATATCCATCGAGCTCTTTCGTGACGAAGTTGGACGTGCTTGTTTCGTCGGGCTTCACGCCGTGGACGATAAAATAAAGGTAATCGGGAAACGCCTCTATCTTTGGCTGATTGCGCGTCTCGATGGCATCCTCGACTGTCAGATGGTGGAACTTAAAAATGTTCAGCAGGATGTCCGTCGCCTGCTCGATCTGCTCCTGCGTCTCTCCCAGCAGATCGACCCAAACGACGTTCGTCTTCTCCGCCAACAACGTGGGCAGGTCTTCCGGCGAAAACCCTTCTTCAACAGATTCGCTCCCTTGCCGGTAAACAAATATCTCCATAAGTCTGACGCCGATTATACATATGTCTCCGCCGCAGATGTTAGCCGCGCGGCAGTTTTATCCGGAACGGCTATCGATGATCCTCGGCACATTGTTGTATCATCGACGGAATTGGATATTTTATGACGGACAGAGATGTCACCCTCCGCGTTGAGAATGTAACAAAACGTTTTGGCGATTTTACCGCGGTCGAGGATCTAAGCTTCGACGTACGTGCGGGTCGCGTGTTCGGCTTTATCGGTCCTAACGGCGCTGGAAAAACAACTACGATCCGGATGATTGTCGGGATAACTGCGCCGGACGAGGGCCGGATTGAGCTGCTCGGAAAACCGATGTCGTACGCGCTGCAGAATCGCATCGGGTATCTGCCTGAGGAACGCGGGCTGTACAAAAAGATGAAGATCGCCGACCAGCTTCGCTACTTCGCCGAGCTGAAAGGAATGACGGCGGCGGATGCGAACAGAAAGATCGATTTCTGGCTCGAGCGGATGAACCTCGGCGAGTGGAAGAAAAAGAAAACGACCGATCTCTCGAAGGGAATGCAGCAGAAGGTGCAATTCATCTCAACCGTTTTGCACGACCCGGACCTGCTCATTCTTGACGAACCTTTCTCCGGTCTCGACCCGATCAACGTAGAGTTTATGATCGACGTCATTTCGGAATTTAAGTCCCAGGAGAAGACCGTGATCTTCTCGACGCACCTGATGGAGACCGCCGAGAAACTCTGTAATGATATTTTGCTGATCAACAAAGCGAAAAAGGTTGTCGCGGGCAGTCTTCGTGAAGTGAAGGAAAGCTACGGCCGTAATCTGATCGCGTTTCGCGGAACAAATGCCGACAAAGTGTTGCGCGACAGGTCGCTTGTCGAAAAGGTCGTGTCGCATGCTGACGAGCAGGAACTTCATCTCGCCGATGGGGTGAATTCACAAGCTTTGCTCAGCGCATTTATTGATGGCGGCGCTAACGTTTTGAAGTTTGAGATAACGGAGCCTAGCCTAAATGATATTTTTATTCAGAAAGTCAGGGGTGCAGATTAGCCTTGCTTCGTTTCGTGTCGCTTCGCTTCGTGTGATTTAGTGGTTCAGATCCGCCGCGAAAGACTGAAACCACGAACCACACGAGAGAACGAATAAGACAACGCTCAAATGAAAAAATTCTTCGCCGTAGTAAAACACGAGTATAGAAAGGTCGTCCTGAAATGGTCGTTCCTTATCGGCACGCTACTCTTACCGTTTCTCGCCGCGTGCTTTGCCGTCGTTCCCGCGATCATCTTCTCGCTGAAAGGCGAGCCGACGCGGATCGTGATCGTCGATTCGACCGGCAAGATCGAGCCGCGGCTAAAAGCGAATCTCTCGGCCGCAAAATTGGAAGCAAGAGCGCGACGGGCAGCCGAAGAATCGCTGAAAGATCTCACGCCGTCGCAGGAAGAGCAGATGAAGCGGGGCACCGAGCAGTTTGCTTCGGGGTTCGAATTCGTCGAGTTTAACCGCGCGAAAAATCTGAGCGGCTCGGATTTTGAGGTCGTGCGTCGTGAACTTGCCGACATGATGATTGGTGATGAGATCGATGCTTATTTATTCGTGCCTGTCGATATAAACGCACCGGATGCGGTTTTTGAATTTCGCTCGCGCAAGGCCGGAGACTTTGTAGTCAACGACACGTTCCGAGAGGCCTTGAACGACGCGGTGCGATCGCAGCGGCTAGCCGATGCGAACATCAGCGAAGAGCGGTTAGAAGAGCTTGGCCGCCAGGTCAATTTCGATTCAAAGGGTATCGACGAACGCGGTGAGGAGCGCGACAGCGGCGGAACATTCATCGCGTCGTTCGTCATCGGGCTGATGATCTACATCACGCTCGCGATCTACGGCCAGGCGATCATGGGTGCCGTGGTCGAAGAAAAGGAAACAAGAATTGCGGAGATTCTCTTTTCCTCCGCCACTCCTTTCCAGTTGATGATGGGCAAACTCGTCGGCGTGGGTCTTGCCGGCCTGACTCAACTTTCGATTTGGGTTGCGTCGGCGGCCGCGATCGTGAGTGTCATCGCTCTTCAAACAGACCTGACCGAGGTCACCGGAGCACTACCGACGATCACGCCGCTGATGATCTTGTACTTCCTGATCTTTTTTCTACTCGGCTTTTTTATCTATGCGTCGATATTCGCGTTGGTCGGCTCGATGGTGACAACGGTGCAGGAAGGCGGGCAATTCGCATTTCCGCCGATCATGTTGATGCTTATCGGGTTTTATTTTAGCTTCGCCGTGGTGCGTGATCCGAATTCGTCTCTTTCATTCTGGGTGTCGATCGCGCCGTTCTTCGCGCCGATTACGATGCCGGTTCGCATTCTGTCGGAAACTCCGCCGTTCTGGCAGATCGCGCTGTCGTTTCTGGTCAACGCGATCGCGATCGCCGGCTTGATCTGGCTCGCGTCTCGCGTTTACAGAGTCGGGATGCTTATGTACGGCAAGCGGGCGACTATCCCGGAAGTTTGGAAGTGGATTCGGCAAGCGTGAGTCTATGGTTGAGATCGAAAAGAAGTACCGGTTGTCCGAAACTCAAAGAAATGAAGTTATCGCCGCGCTCGTAGAGATCGGTGCCGTCTTTGAAGGTGAAGACTTCGAGGAGAACACGATCTACGGCGGCGAGGCTCTAACCGCCGGCGGAGTCGTTCGCCTCCGGAAAACCCAGGACAGGGCCCTATTGACTTTCAAGCGTCGGATCGAAGATCAATCCGATGCAAAGCATCAGATCGAATACGAAACTGAGGTCTCCGATCCGGATGCGGCCGACCGGATAATTAGGGAACTCGGCTTACTTCCGAAACTTGTTTACGAGAAACGGCGAAAGACCTGGAAGCTGGGAAATGCAGAAGTCGTCGTGGACGAGCTTCCGTTCGGGCTTTTTATGGAAATAGAAGGTTCGCTCATGAGCATCAGGGAAGCCGAAATGCGACTCGACATAGACCATTTCGAAACCGAGCATGAGACGTACCCGCTACTCACGTCGCGGGCCGGTGTGAAGAAAGGCACCGTCATCGAGGCGAGATTCAGCTAGATCATGAGACGAGCCGCAGGATATCTGCGATGAGGCTATCCGGCTCAAAAGGTTTTGTTGAATAAATTTGAAAGCCTGATTCAAACGCTTTCTGCTTACTTTCAACCGTAGTGAAAGCGCTTAGTGCGATCGCGGGAATCGTGCCACCCTGATCGGGCGACATTTGTCTTATACGAGTGATGAGTGAATAGCCGTCTTCATCGGGCATCGCCAGATCGGAAATGATCAGATCCGGAAGCCCCGCCGGATCCGAATACAGGTTCAGCATACTCACTGCGACCTTCGCGGATTGGGCACTCGAGACGCGGGCCCCCGATTGTTCCAGAAACATCTGTAATACCTCTCGAGAATCGGCGTCATCTTCGACGACGAGGATCCGCTTATCGAAAAGTGGCGGCCGGGATGTTGTCTCAACTTTAGTTTCGACCGGATCCAGCATCGGTTTCGAATCGCTCAACGGTAAAGTAACAACAAACTCCGAGCCTTTTCCCAAGCCTTCACTAAGTGCCTGCACAGTCCCGCGGTGTTTTGCGACGAGGATCTTAACGATCGAAAGGCCGAGACCGAGACCGGAGTTACTGCGGGTCCGGCCAACCTCGCCCTGTGAGAATTGGCGGAAGATGTTCGGCAACGCCTCGGCGCTGATACCCTGACCGGTGTCCTTCACGTGGATCGAAACTTTCTCCGGCGTCGTCCTGATGTCGATCGAAACTTTGCCATGGTCCGGCGTGAACTTGATCGCGTTTGATATAAGGTTGGTCAGGACCTGTTGCAACCTTCCGGCATCACCAAACACAACCAGGTTGTCACAATCGGATGCGATTGAGAACTCGATAGAATGCGCGTCTGCCGCCGGTTTTTGCGCTTGATAGGCGACGCGAACGATCTCACAGATATTGGTCGGATGAAATTCCAGCCGAAGCTTGCCTGACGCCACCCGCGCGGAATCGACGAGGTCATTGATAAGCTTTGTTTGGAGTCGGGCGCTGCGCTCTATCGTTTCGAGAGCGTTCTTTCGTGTGTCGTCGTCGACCTTTTTCGTAAGTAGTATTTTTGCCCAGCCGAGTATCGCGTTAAGCGGCGACCGCAGCTCGTGCGAAACAAACGCCAGGAAAAAATCTTTGGAACGATTCGCTTCGACAGCCTCGTCTCGCGCGCGTTTCTCCCGGTCGTAAACTTTCGCCAGTTCATCCGCCGCGATCCGCTGCTCGGTTACCTTTCTCACGATCCCCATCATCCGGTTCGGCGCTTCTCCGGCGTCACGGATCGACTTTCCTTCGGCCGAGATCCAGTCGACAGTTCCGTCACTACGGACGACGCGAAATTCGTCTTCGTATTTGATACTTTGAGTTTGAAGGCGTTCGAAGAGTGCTTCGACATACGAACGGTCTTCAGGATGTATGACCGTTAGGAATGATTCGAATGTCACCGGGTCATATGCTGGAAGTCCAAGTAGTTCATTACAACTCGGCGTCGAATAAATTCGTGAATCTTCAATGTCCCAGAACCAAAGCCCTATCCCCGCACTTTCCGCAGTTCTGAGGAGCAGCTCATTCTGGATCTCTTTTCCAATCAGCTGATCGTTCTCTGGAAAAGAACGCCCGCAAACAAATATTTGCTCGCCCGAACTCGCGTCGGTGAGTGGTTGGACATGCAGGTCAACCGGCACCTTCTCTTCGGCGCTGATACGAAAATCTACAAGAAGCTTCGAATCCCGACCTGCTGCGGCATCGTCGACAGCCTTGTTTACAAGCCTCGCCGTATTTTCCGACGACTGCCAGAAAACGGTTTCGGAAAAATGCTGGCCTACGAGGAGATCCGTCTCAGTGTTTGTCCGTTGAAATATCCGACCCACGAGAAAAAGGATTCGGCCATCGGAATCAAGTGTTCCGAAAAAGTCGAAAACGTTTTCGAAGATCGCCGTCGACTTTGCGTCGAAATCTTGTTCCGCTTTGGTTTTTGCCTGGTTCGGATCCGGGCGTGTTTTCTCGACTGGGCGCATGCTTATAGAATGAGATTTGGAGCGTCAAGGTCGGAGAAATAAAATTGACCTCGCTTCTAACTAAATAGTAACGAGGTCAATATTATCAAAAAGATCTAACTACTTCGAGAGCGGTACTACACAGCCGCTCTGCCTGTCAGCAGACGGATAACAAATACCACGACCGCGACCAAAAGCAGCACGTGCAAAATTCCGCCGAAAGTCTGACCTGCCACTAATCCCAATAACCATAAGACCAACAAAATGACGATAATGGTTTCTAACATGTTTGATTCCTCCTTGTTATTACATGCCGCATCGATAAGTCCTGCTGGCATCTGTCGACGATAACTTCAATTCGTATGCCAAAATCGAGGAGGACCGCTAAGGGCGTAAAAACGAGGTCGCACTTCGAAGGATAATATTCTCCCGCTAGCTCCTAGTATTAAAAACGTACGAAAATTAGGGAGCCGAACCGCGACTCGACATCAATTCAGAGGCACCGCTGATCGCGCATTAAAACGATACGAAAAGTCTATTGAAATTTCGAGTTGATTCTGGCTAACCGTTGAAATCATTGAGCGTGTCTACTTGGCATACCGATTGCGAAATCGCGGAGCGGCAAGGCTTTATTCTCAAAATATGTCGGAGGCTTCTTGAATAGCGCAACCGGAACCAAATCAGAAAATCTTTCCGAGCAGGACAGGAACAGCCGGAGGCGCGGAATGAAACTCATATCTGATACTCAATCGCGGAAGGCGTTTCGTATCGGAATCTCCGATGACCTGAGTGAGATGTTGCGAAGTGGGGAAAATCATCAGATGGCGACCAAGAAATCGTCAGGGCCGAAAGTAGACGATAAGAAGCGCCCCGAGGATGATCCGATGGGCATCGACGAAGCTAACGGCTCGGGATTTGTGGGATTTGTGGGAATTGTTACAACGATGGCGGCGGCGGCCCTAACGGGGAGACTATTGGGGTATCTATTAAGACGGAGGCGGGATTAGTAAACGCCTGCCAAAAGTTAATTTACGGACCTTCGACAAAATAACCCCGCCGGGTGTGTTTGGTTTTGATACAATATTCTTGCATAACAAATATCTTAGGTAAGCACCGAATACTATGGCGAACAATGCGCTGGTTATCGACGACGACAAAGTTACACTCGAGCTTCTAACCTTTCAGCTGGAATCCGAAGGATTTGAAGTTACGACGGCCGAGAGCGGGGGCGCCGGTCTTGAGCTTATAAAGCAGAAGGAGTTTGACGTCATCCTGACGGATCTTCATCTGCCGGATGTTAGTGGCATCGGTCTCGTAAAGAGTTCGAAAGAGATCGCACCGCAGACAGAGATCATCATGATCACCGGTGACGGTTCGAACGACAGGGCGATCGAGGCGACCAAGGCCGGCGCGTTCTGGTACCTTGAGAAACCACTCGACTTTGATGAACTCTTCGAATTGATCGGCAAGGCCGTCGAGCGAAAGCGCCAGGCGGACGAGATCAGAGAATTGCGTGGACGCTTATCGAGCAAGACTTCTTACGAGGGTGTTATCGGCGGTGCCCGCTCGATGCAGAACATATACGAGATCATCGAGAATGTGGCTGATTCGGAGGCGAACATTCTCATCCTTGGCGAATCGGGAACCGGTAAGGAAGTGATCGCCAACGCAATTCACTACAAGAGTACGCGCTCGAACAAACCGTTCATCAAAGTGAATTGTTCAGCACTTCCGAAAGACCTTATCGAATCGCAGTTATTCGGTCATATCAAAGGCTCATTCACCGGTGCTAATGCAGACAAGATAGGCTTCATCGGTCAGGCACACGGCGGCAGCATTCTGCTCGACGAGATCGGCGAAATGCCGGCCGACCTTCAGCCAAAGCTACTGCGGGTGCTGCAGGAGAAAGTTTATTACCGTGTCGGCAGCGACAAGCCGCAAGAGGCGGATTTCAGGCTTATATGCTCGACGAATCGAAATCCGTTTGACGCGATCAAAGACGGCGGTCTTCGCGAGGATCTTTACTACCGCATCAACACGATCGAGATGGAGATCCCACCGCTCAGGGACCGTATGGAAGACGTTCCGATGCTCGCCGAACATTTCCTGCAGATCTACGGCGAAAAATACAAGAAGGGGAATGTCCAGTTCAGCCAGAACGCGTACAACCAGATGCTCAACTACCACTGGCGCGGCAATGTGCGCGAGCTTGAGCACGCGATCGAGCGTGCCGTGCTGCTAAGTCGGGGTGGCAAGATAGAAAACATGGACATCACACAGGCAAACGGTTCGGCAGTAAGCGGTGAGTTTCCGACGGTATCATTCGCCGCTGCGGCGGCAGCAGGCGGGATCGAACCTCCGGTCTATCACAGCATTTCGGCTTTGCCGACTATGATCGACCTGGAGGGCGACGCGTTGTTTGAAGAGATCGGGAGATTCATTGTCGAGCGTCTTCCTGAACCCGGTGATGCCGTCGATCAAAAGGATGTCTTTAACGATATCGAAAGCGGCGTCGTGCTTGCCGCTCTTAAGCGAACGCGCGGAAACAAGCAAGCAGCTGCGAATTTGCTGGGGTTATACCGCCCGCGCCTATACGGAATGATCAAACGGCACAGTCTGGAAGATCGCGTATAACAAAAAAGCCTCGCGTGTGCGAAGCTTTTTTCTCAGACATTTAAGTCTACCGGGCGGGAGTCGAAACCTCGACATCGATCTTCTGCTGTTGCTTCCTGGTGCCGCCCAAAAATCCACTGTAATAAAGCGCTCCGGCAATCAGGGCGACGATAATGATCGTCGTAACGGCCCAGATCAGATTATTCCCAGTACTGTTTTCCTCGGACATATTTAACAATCTCCTTTCGATTCGTTTGTACGTACTACGCTCGAGCCTCTAGCAAATTCAATGCCGCATCGGTCAGTGTAGGAATTCAGTCCGACACAACGGGCACGCTCATTGCTTCATTCTGCATATTCTCATCATTCTGGATCGCGGTGAAATGGGGGCCTTACTCAGCAAAACTTCAGAAGATAAGTCATCCGCGGCGTTTAGTTATTCTTACGTCGTTCTCGGGATCCTTCTGCTCTTAACCGTCGGCTCGACTCTGGCCTACTATCAAAACTCCGCGATGTTCGCGGACGAGTCGGGCACCCGCTGGACGCCAGTAGTCTTCCTGATCGGTTTCTGTGTGAGTCTTCTCATCTTCGGAATGACACAGCGTGAGGCGGCGGCCCGGGCAAGACTGCAGCAAAAGACGCTGGACCTCATCGAAGCCCAAAAGAAGAACGAGGTCTTGCTCGAATCCGAACAGAATTCACGTATCGCGGCCGAGCGGGCAAACGTCGCTAAGGACGAGTTTCTCGCCGTGGTATCGCACGAGCTGAAAACACCGCTCAATGCGATCGCCGGCTGGAACCGGATTTTGCAAACCCCGGGCATTTCGGATGAGACCCGTGAAACGGCGGTGGATAAGATCGACAAAAATCTTCGCATTCAAACTGCCATCGTCGAGGAGCTGCTTAATTTTTCCGACATCATGTCGAGCGGTTTGGGAGCCGTAAAACGGGCTGTGCGAATGCGTGAGGTGTTCGAAGACGCGGTAGCGGCTGTGAGCGTCGCGGCATTTCAGAAAGGTATCACGCTGGAGAACGACGACCGGCTGGACGGGGAGCGTGTGATTGGCGACCCGGCTCGGCTGAAGATCGCTATCGCGAACGTTCTCGCAAACGCCGTAAAATTCACACCCACCGGCGGCAGCATCGAGGCGAGAGCCTTCGAGTCGGAAGGTTATGTCAATTGCGTTGTGATCGACAACGGGCTCGGCATTCCATCTGAATTCCTTCCATATGTTTTTGATGAGTATAAGCAGTCGGAGAAAGTCTCGACAAGGCATTACGGAGGCCTCGGGCTAGGGCTTACGATAGCCGCACACATCATAAAGCTGCATAACGGAACCATCGAGGCCCAGAGTTCCGGTGTCGGAACGGGCTCGACTTTCACGATCGCGATCCCGTCAAGGGTCTGACTGCCCGATTTCGCTACACTCTGTAAATTGGTGAACCTCCAAACGCTGCAATAATTAGGTTTTTCGCTGGCACGCTCATTGCTAAAAGCAAGGCGTTGGATACGACTATAAAAAACATAAATCGTCTCTCCCCGAAGGCGCTTTTAAGTGCCGAGGAGAAGACTATGAATATGACTAAATATATTTTGGGAAGGGTAGCGATCGCGCTGCTGATATTACCCCTCGCGGCCGCCGCTCAGATCGGTGGCGTGAGGAATGTGCAAGTACGCAATCTTTTGAACCGCATTGAAACACGCACCGACACGTTCAAGCGTGAGGTGGAGCTATCTCTTAATAGAACGCCGCTGAATACGACCGCTCGTGAAGACCGCATTGCGGAATTGATCGCGGAATTTGAAACTTCTACGGATGCATTGCGGAGCGGATACAGCGCACGCCGAAACGTCGACACCGAGGTGAACGATGTGCTGACTCGGGCCGCGGTTATCAACCGTTTTATGAGCCGGAACCGTCTTTCTACCCGGGCGCAAACCGAGTGGAGCGGTCTTCGCGGTGATCTCGACACGCTCGCACGATACTATTCCGTGAGTTGGGATTGGAACCGCCTACCGGATAATCGTGGTGGAACCGGCGGTGGATTCGGAAGGGGCGGATTTGATCGGCGGCTTACCGGAACGTACCGACTGAACAGAACGCTGAGCGATGACATCAACGCTGTGCTGGATCGTTCGGACGACGCATATACGACCCCGCAGCGTGATCGAATGCGACGGAATCTCGAACGACGCCTTTCGTCACCCGAGATTATCGTGATTGAAAAATCCGGGCGGTCGGTAACAATGGCATCGAGTCTGTCGCCTCAGGTGACGTTCGAGGCTGACGGAGTTGCGCGAACCGAGACGACAACTCGTGGACGAACTATCCGAACGACAGCGACTGCGACTGCTGACGCTGTAGACATTAGTTATGTCGGTGATCGCTCGAACGATTTCTATCTGACGCTTTCGCCGACCCGAGATAATCAGCTTCGCGTTACGCGAAAGCTTTATCTCGAAAATAGCAGCGAGACGGTTTCCGTCTCGAGTGTCTACGACAAGATAAACGATGTCGCCCAGTGGTCGACCACGGAGGTCGACGGACCGACAATAGGAAATAACACCGACGGAACATTAGGCGATCTTTACATTCCAAACGGAACGCGGATCAGAGCGGTATTAAATAACGCCGTTACAACCCGCGCCACGCAGGAAGGCGATCGTTTCACGATGCGTGTGGTGTCGCCTGCTCAATACAGGGACGCCGAGATCGAGGGCCGTGTATCCAAGATCGACAGCTCAGGCCGCCTGTCGGGCCGGGCGAACGTGTCGCTTGAATTCGATTCGATTCGCCTTGCGAACGGACAAAGCTATCGCTTTGCCGGAATAATCGATTCGGTGCGTGCGGCCAATGGCGACACCGTTTCCGTTAATAATGAAGGAACGGTTCGCGATAGCAATCAGACAAAGAGGACCGTTACGCGTGCTGGTATTGGGGCCGCGCTTGGAGCGCTAATAGGAGCGGTCGCTGGCGGCGGTTCTGGAGCCGCGGTCGGCGCCGCTGTCGGAGCGGGAGCGGGCGCAGGATCGGTTTTGATCCAGGGCCGAGACAATGTCGAACTCGGTCAGGGTACAGAATTCGGCATTACAGCTACGGGACCTAATAACGTAGGTCTGATCCGATAGTTCAGGCGAGGCGATCTGAGGAGTGGACGGTGATCCCGTTCACTCCTCAAGGTGCTCAGGTTTCGAATAACACGGAGGGGAAATGGGAGACACGAAAGTAAAAGATTACCAGCCGCCTTACCAGGAAGAACGCGAAGGTCTCAGCACGGAAGAGGCCGCAGATGGTTTGGATCGCCCGGACAAGGCGGAGATCAAGGACATAACCGACGAGGCATCGCATCGCGATGCCGATGGTGCGCTCCGGCAGACACTTCGCGGCGACGAAACGAAGGGCGATGCTGACGAGCGCGACGTTGTCGGGGCGACCGCCTCGGAAGACACACCACACGGCCGCGAAGAAACGAAGAACGATAAAGTGGGAGCTGCGAATCAAAATGGTTGACGATAAACTTGCACGCGAAGAAGCCCAGCGAGCTGCGAATTACGAGGCTATCAAATCGAATGTAAAAGCCGACGTGGGTGGCGACATTTACGTCGAGGCGGCGAAGGTGTCTCCCACTCAGGCCGCGCGGATCGAGGACGTTGCCGACGGGATGCGCCGGACAGCGGTTGACGAGGTCGTGCAAACCGAAAGGGAGGTGGGCCGGGCGCGATTTGTCGCACGCATTTCACAGATCGTCGATTATCTTTTCTTTATCGTGTACGGGCTGTTGACGATCAGGCTCCTGCTCGAGCTTTTCGCGGCCCGGGAAAGTGCGGGGTTCTTTCAGTTCGTTAAGAATGTTACCAACCCGTTCTATGCGCCATTCCGCGGACTCGTGCCGAGCCCGTCGACTGCCGAGGGCTTCACTCTCGCGTTGCCGATAGTCGTCGCCATTGTCGTGTATATGCTTTTGCACCTCGCCATAAACGGCTTGCTCCGGATGTTCGCGCATCGAAAGACCGAGGTCTAAGGAACGTTCTTGCAGTTTCAAACGTAAAGGAGTACTACATAGTTAACCGTAGTGCGTGAATACAGTTACTTTATCAAAAGGAGAAACACATGTTTACCATTCTCGGAACCATCATTGTCGGTTTGATCGTTGGAGTTCTGGCGAGATTTCTTCTGCCCGGACGCGAGAACTTTCCGGCCGGCATCACCGGCATCCTGCTGACGATCGTGCTGGGTATCGCGGGAGCATTTATCGGGACATTTATCGGCGGTATGTTATGGGGCGGTGAAAACTACGCTGCGGGCTGGATAATGTCCATCGTCGGAGCGGTTCTGCTCTTATTGATCGGCCGATTACTCTTTGGTCGTGGCGGCACAACGCCGTAGGGTTGATTTTAAGGAATAGAAGGCCTCGCTGTTCGGCGAGGCCTTTCTTATTTTAAAGAATGCCGCAGCCGGGATGCCTGCAGTCGCAACTGATCTCTGTAATGTCTTGATCGGCCGCGTTCCGGCAGTGGTCGCTACAATACTTCTGGTCCCCGGTTACCGAGCACGCGCAGGCGTCATGTCCGCATTTGTTGTCGTCCGCCATATTTTTCTCCCTCGTCCGCTGCAAATTTTGCCATATGCGATGAAACCCTCCGGTATCGACCCGGAGCCGCGCATCGCGTGTGTGGCAATGGGAAAATTATAAACGAGAGGCCCGGACCCGACAATAAAAAGTTTGGATCGGCGGGAAATACGGCCGCATTCGACCTTTGCTAGAGAAAAGAGTTAAACAGATTCCATGCCTACGTGCGTGGATAAAAGGGAGCGGTTGGTTTTTTGAAGAGAATTGATCAGCCGTTCCTTTTGCGTGCCGCGCAAATGGTGCCATCCGCGCGTTATTTGACACGGATCAGGAATAAATATCGCAATTGTAGCAACCTTTAGCTTGGCACGGTCGTTGCAAACTAAGAGGGAAGTCACCGCAAAGGCGCGGTTTGCGACCATGAGAGGGAAGGAGAACATGATGGCATTATTTGACATTAAGAAATTAGGAATCGCGGCGGCACTCGGTTTCGTGATCTTTATTGCGGGTACCGAAGACGTGAGCGCACAATCGCGTCGTGAGGTTGAACGCGAGCGGCAGCGCGTAGAGCGTGAGCAACGCCGGCTCGATCGACAACGCGATCGAAATCGCAACACTCGTGTTACTCGCGTTACCGAACGGCGGGTGGATAATGCGAATTACAACAATGGCTATCAGCAGGGTTTGCTGGCGGGTCAATACGACGCGAGGAAAAGGAAGTACAACCAATCGAACGTGTATCGCGATACAGGTATAAATCCGACTGACGGCGATCCCGCCAGCAGCGATTATATTTATCGGCAAGGTTACCTGCAGGGATACGAGGCGGGTTTTCATGGCAGACAGAATTATTGATCGAGCCCATTCCGTCTAAAACAGAGAGTCCCGTTCGAAAATGAACGGGGCTCTTTTTTTTATGAAAATTCTCGCTCACGCCGTTGGCTGGTGGCTCCCAGCGACCAACCTCCGGCGCCTGCCCGTTGGCTGAGACAGTTCCGCAACCGTTTTACGGAAGAGCGATTCCTGATCTTTGGTCAAGAATGTACTAAAGCCCGAATCGTATGGTTCGTGGAGTTTTGGGACTGGTGGTTTAAGAGTTAGTAGTGACGCGGGAGATGGAAACTGCTCGCTTGTCGCCGTAGGAGAATCTTGGGAACACGGCGGGTCCAATGCAAAACTCCAAACACATCACCACAACCGCGATTTTTCAACAAGCCCGCTTGCTCTAACTGTATTCTTTACCTTTTCGAATGGGGAAAATTTAGCGCGGAGTCTGTTGGGATGTCAACAGAAAGAGAATCCCCGCCGTCGGCGGCGGGGTAAAGAGGAGTACGGGAAACT
>JBKKAS010000089.1:0-8940 GCA_046714595.1 Pyrinomonadaceae bacterium
ACCTCGTGGATCATGATGTCCGCATCGGCGGTTCCATCGCGATCAGGATTCGGACCCGTCCATATGTACATCTGCATTCGGCCGCGGGTTCCGTCAGCACCTGACGAGAAGTATGCGTTGTTCGTCCCAGAGGAATCCTGGCCTTCAGCGGAGATACGGTCACCTTGTACCCCTCCGCGACCGAAGTTGTCGTTCTGGTAATTTCGTGCCGATTCGGTGAAACCCAAACGGTAGAGCTCGTCGTGGTACCAGTTCATGATCCAGAACTGCTGGATGGCCGCACCACGCCGGGCCTCAGCGGCCGCGGGAATGTCGCCGGGCGCCGGATTTCCCGGAGGAGGATTCCAAAGTGAACTAAAAGTACGAACCGGGCTGCCGGCCGCCTGCGTTCCAGGATCGATGCCGTTTGGCGTAATAAGATCCAGGCCGGACTCGACCGCATTACCGTCCGTCGTGTTCGCGCCGTCGGTGATCCAGCCAAGATTGTTGAATGTGTAAGGTGCTTCGTTGCCGATGCGGGAGACGTTAGTGCGCGAAAGGATCGCTCCGACAGCGCCATCCGCGGGCGAGGTATTTGCGGAAATATACGGCGAGAGCGGCGCCGGGCTGTCGGCGACATTGATCATCGCGTTCGGACTTACGTATACCTCGTAGTTCGAAGCCTGTGTCTGATCCTCGCTCAAATTCTTCCGCCAAAGAACGGTGCCGCTGTCTGCGTCGACGATCACGTAAAACGCGTTTACGGGCTGCCAGATAAGAACTCGCCATGCCGGAACCGCGACACCGGGCTCGGTCGGAAAGTACATCTTCTCAGCCGTCGTTGCCCAATCGCCATTGCCAAAGACCGCCTTCAGATCGGTCGAAGCCGCGCGGTTTTGAACGGTCTCTTCCTGGGTGAGGTTATGTTTGATGTTCGCCGCGGCATGTCGAACTGCCGCCGCTGGATCGCCGAAGTCGCTCGGAAGCAATTCGTAACTGAGGCCCGGTGCGAGGTTATTAATGACGCGTCCCACCTCGCCATTTTTAGTGAATCCGGCTTTTACTTCACCCCGGAAAACCGGGATGCCATTGATCTCTTGATCAAGCTCGACGAAGGACAGATTCCCATCCGGATTTGTGTAATCGGAGAAAACTTTCAGGCTGGTGATCTGGTCCGCGCGCATCCCGACAAGATCGCTGTTCTCCATCAGAAAGTTCTTCAGCACGTCGGACCGTTTTGCCGACGAAGCTCTTGTCAGAAACTCCCGGCCTTTAGACACGTCCGGGGCGATGACCTCGGGAACGCGAAGGTCGGTGTTGTATTCGATCTTCAGCGTCGGAACCTTTTCCGCGAGCGCATTCTCGCCGCGTACAAATTCGGCGCGAATGTCGGCGACCTCAGCCGCGCTCCTGTTGAGCGACGACCGAAAACCCGCCACTCGATCGGCAGCATTTTTATCAGTACGGATATCGTAATTGGGAAGATCGTCTTGTTGACTCACCGTCCGATGGAACAGACCCTCGCCGGTCGAACGCGTCGTAGCTCCCGACCTGAATAGCGTCGGAACCATAACGAGCGTGGTAACAAATGCCAGAACGAATAACGTCAGCAAGGGTCGGCGTCGAGCCTTGGCCGGTGCAGTGAACTTCATTAAATTTCAGCCTCCTAAAAGCTAATCCTGGATGGTTATGATCCCGCAAACCGTGGCTCGATTTCGGGCTGGATACCGCCGCGAAATGAACCCTTTCGACACCGAAACGATTTGCGATTACAATTTATTATGAAAATGGAGTAAGTGGTTCTTCGAGATGTTTATCCGCGAGAGAGAATCGCACTTCCTGTTCAAAGAATCTGTGACAGCAAACTGATGTTTTTACCAGATAATCGGTTGCCAGTCAATTTTCCAGCCGACTCATGACCGACACCCACATCGAAAAAGTATTTGGAAAAAACGGCCTGATCGCGAAATTTCACGATCAATACGAGCATCGTCCGGGTCAGATAAGAATGGCCGAAGAGATCGTAAAGGCGTTTGAAAATAAGAAACATCTGATCGTTGAGGCAGGAACCGGAACCGGTAAGACTCTCGCATATCTGGTCCCCGCTATTGCCGCCGCCCTCGGCGGTAAAAAGCGAGTGATCATCTCGACCGGCACAAAAAACTTGCAGGAACAATTAATGGAGAAGGACATTCCGTTTCTCCAGCGCGTTCTGCCGAAGAAATTTTCGGCTGCCTACATGAAGGGGCGATCGAATTACGCGTGTCTGTACAAGGTCGGAAAAGCTGAGAACCAGCCCATACTCGGGGGTCTGGATGAGATGGATCATTTCGACGAGGTTCGGCGATGGTCGCTCGAGACTTCCGTCGGCGACCGACGTGAGCTTGTTAATCTGCCTGAGAATCTTTCATTCTGGAACCGCATCAATGCCCGATCCGAAACGTGTATCGGCCAAAAATGTCCCGACTTCGAGCCGTGCTTTATCACGCGAATGCGGACCAGGGCCGAAGACGCGGACATCGTCATCGTCAACCATCATCTCTTCTTCGCCGATCTCAGCGTGCGCGGCAATCAGTACGGACGCGTTATCCCGGATTACACTGCCGTGATCTTCGACGAGGCGCATCTCATCGAAGACATCGCCGCCGATTATTTCGGTGTGCAGGTTTCGAATTTCCAGATCGACGAGCTTGTTCGCGATTCCGATACGCTTCCGATCGCCGACGCGGTCGTAAACCGCGACCTGACAAAGATCGCGGCAAAGATCATCGGACTGTCGGAGCAGTTCTGGATACGATTCACGCAGGCGCGCGTCGACGGCCGCTTTCCGATTTTGCCGGATGTGTTCTCGTACCGGACCAGGACTGGAGACAATGCGGCGACGCCGGTCGGAGAGGCGTATGAGGCGCTCGATTTAGCACTTGGCAGGATGGTTACGGCGATCGATGGCTTTACTGATTCGATCCCGGAAGTGGAAAGCCTGGTCCGGCGAACGAAGCAGGCCCGCGCCGATCTTGATTTCGTCGTGCATCAGGCTGAGCGGAATTACGTCTACTGGCTGGAACGACGTGGCAAAGGAATGTTTCTTCGCGGGTCGCCGGTAGATGTATCCGAACTACTCCGCGAAAAACTTTTTGAGAAAGTCGACACGTGCATCCTGACATCGGCGACGCTGTCGAGTGGCGGCTCGTTCAATTTCGTCAGGGAACGCCTCGGGCTCGATACTTCAAAAACTAATGTCTTTCACGCCGAATCTTCTTTCGATTACGAAAATCAGGCGATAGTTTATTTACCGAAGGCGATGCCCGATCCGCGCTCGCCCGAGTTCACGCAGCTCGCGGCCGGCGAGATCGTGAAGATCCTTCAGGTAACGAATGGACGTGCTTTTGTTCTTGCCACGAGCAATGCCTCGATGAATGCTCTCTACGAGCTGGTTTCGTCGCGTGTCGGCTTTCCATGTTTTGTGCAGGGCTCGATGTCGAAGGCCGGATTGCTTGAGAAGTTTCGCGAGACATCCAACGCGGTACTGTTTGCGACGGCGAGTTTCTGGCAGGGCGTTGATGTTCAGGGCGAACAACTCTCGTGCGTGATAATCGACAAACTTCCGTTCGCCGTGCCAACCGACCCGATCGTCGCCGCACGCTCACGGTTTATCGAAGAGAACGGCGGCCGTCCGTTTTTCGAGTACAGCGTCCCGCAGGCGGTGATCTCGTTAAAGCAGGGAATCGGCCGGTTGATCCGAAGCCGTACAGACCGCGGCGTGATCGCGATCCTCGATCCGCGGCTCAGGACAAAAGGTTACGGCCGCGATTTTTTGACGAGTCTGCCTCGGATGCGGATCACGAGTGATTTGAATGACGTTGCCGAAATATTTGCCGATCGTGCCGAGAGCATCAAAGGAGCGTATTGAAATCCGGAACGGACGTGTGTCGGGCGTCGGATGAAGCACCAAAGGTGCGAAGTAATTTAGCCAGGGCCAACGGCCCTGGACAATCGGATTCCGAATCAATTGAGCCGCATCGCGGCCGAGTATTTAAAAACAAATCCGAAGTCGGGGAGATAGCACCGAAGGTGCGAAGGTAATTTAGCCAGGGCCAACGGCCCTGGAAATATCGTGGGGAGAGGGAGAGCCGCAACGCGGCGGAGTAAACCTATGCCCCAATCGTTATCGCAGATCTACATTCACCTCGTTTTTTCCACCAAGGACCGAAGGCCGTTAATTTCACAAATAATCGCGCCTGATCTCTACGCCTACATGGCTACGGTTTTCCATGAAGAATGCCGTTCGACGCCGAAATTGATCGGCGGTGTGGAAGATCACATTCATGCATTGTTCAATCTTAGTCGAACATGGTGTATAGCCGATGTAGTGGAGGCCGTGAAGACTAGCACATCGAAATGGATGAAAACGCAGGCGCCGCAACTACGATCTTTCTCGTGGCAGACCGGTTACGGAGCATTCTCAGTCAGTCGTTCGAATATCGAGGCCGTCGAAGAATACATCCGAAACCAACGCGAACATCACCGCGGGCGCGATTTCAAGGATGAGTTTCGAGGACTCTTGGAACGCCACGATGTGGAGTACGACGAACGATTCGTCTGGGATTGAATTACGCCGCCGCGTTGCGGCTCGATTGGTTCGGATTGCCGTTACCAGGGCCGTTGGCCCTGGCTAAATTACGGCCGCACCTTTGGTGCTAAGCAATCGAGTCGTTTTCGCCCGTTGCCCCTGGCTAAATTACGGTCGCACCCTTGGTGCTACTAACGTGGGAACCTTCGGTGCTTCGGCATGGCGTCGCGTATAATTCTCATATGCCAGGTTTCTACGAAGTAATGATCGAGCGCAACTTCTCATCGGCGCATCAACTGCGCGGATATAAGGGGAAGTGCGAAAACCTTCATGGCCACAATTACAAGATCGAGATCTTTGCCCGGGGTGAAGAACTGAATAACATCGGACTGCTGATCGACTTTGGCGATCTGAAATCCGCCGCTGACGAGATCGTGAAATATCTCGACCACCGAAACATCAACGAGCTTCCACCATTCGATGAGGAACTC
The DNA here is from genome assembly GCA_046714595.1 of Pyrinomonadaceae bacterium. GTDB lineage: Bacteria > Acidobacteriota > Blastocatellia > Pyrinomonadales > Pyrinomonadaceae > OLB17. The sequence continues at coordinate 5,041 of JBKKAS010000089.1, forward strand.
AACCCATCTGCAGAAAATCTCGCGAGATATATTTTGGAATATGTGAATGGTCGTGTGGCCGACGAGAGAGTGCAGGTCTACAAGGTCCGGTGCTTTGAGACGCCGACGAGCGTCGCGACCTACCAAGTCAACTAGAGGCAGAAGGCAGAAGGCAGGAGAGAAAATATGGAACGTAAAACCGCAGACGAATATCCGCAGGAGTTATTGGATCTATTTCACGAATATCAGCACGGCGATATTGACCGGCGCCTCTTTTTAAATCGTGCGGCCAGGTTTGCCGTCGGCGGACTCACGGTCGCGGCGATCTTCGAGAGTCTTACACCCAACTATGCATGGGCACAGACGATCAAAGCGGATGACAAAGATATTAAAGTCGGTTACGAGACTGTGCCGTCCCCGAAAGGCAACGGCTCGATCAAGGGTTATCTTGCACGTCCTACTAAAGGAAAAAAACTCCCGGCCGTCCTGGTCATTCATGAGAATCGCGGGCTCAATCCATATATCGAAGATGTAGCGCGGCGGCTGGCAAAAGCCGGTTACATGGCATTTGCTCCGGACGGATTGACCTCTGTCGGCGGCTACCCCGGCGATGACCAGAAAGGGGCTGCGGCCTTTCGCACGGTGGATGGCAAGAAGATGACCGAGGATTTTGTCGCAGCGGCGGAGTGGCTCAAGGCGCGGCCGGACAGCAAGGGTAAATTGGGCGCCGTCGGTTTCTGCTTCGGCGGCGGTATGGTAAATCAGTTGGCCGTTCGTCTCGGCAGCGATCTCAATGCAGGCGTCGCGTTCTACGGACGCCAGGCCGGCTTGACGGACGTCCCAAAGATCTCGGCACCGCTCATGTTCCACTATGCTGGCAACGACCAGGGCGTCAACGCCGGCATCGCCGCATACGAAGCTGCGCTGAAAGAGAACAAGAAAAAGTTCGAAAGCTTCATCTACGAAGGGAAGCAGCACGGCTTTCACAACGACACCACCCCACGCTACGACGCCGAAGCCGCCAAACTAGCCTGGGAACGTACCCTGGAATTTTTTAAGAAGAATTTGAAATAGCCAGATAGAACTTCGCTTCTGAACTTTATGCGGTTCGATTTTGAATGGGACATTAGGAAGGCCAGGAGCAACATTCGAAAGCATAAGGTTAGTTTTGAGCGCGCTGCCACCGTCTTTCGGGATCCGAATCTCCTTTCTATTCCGGATGAAGACCATAGTGAGGCCGACGTGAGATGGATTACAATGGGTTTGGATGAGACCGGAATTCTGCTGGTGCTATCACACAAAATCGAAGGTCTAAATAGAGAAGTTTCTCGGGTCAGGATTATCTCGGCCAGAAAGGCAACGAAGAAAGAAACAGAACAGTATGAAAAAGAAATATGATTTTTCGAAAGGAGTTAGGGGCAAATTCCATAACCCGGACGGCGAGTTTAATTTACCTATCTATCTGGAGCCTAAGATCGCGGAGTTCGTTGATAAATTGTCAGCGGAGAAGAATGTCGACAGGAGCAAGACGGTTAATCGGCTTCTGAAAAAAGACCTGAAAAGTATCAGGCTATGATAGACGTCGGACCCGCCGCCGCGACCGCAATCCGGAGACAAAAGAGTATGAAACCCATTCTTTCCGCCGTTGTTTTGGTGCTGGCAATATCGTCGATCGCCTTTGGGCAATATAAAAAAGGCAGCGTTGAGGATAAGTTGATCCAACTCGACAAGGCCTGGACGTTCGCTGAATTAAAGGGTGATAAAAAGGCGGCCGGCGCTCGGATCGCGGACGATTATGTCGGTACGACCCAGCGAGGCGAAATCGAAAATAAAGCTCAGTACCTTGCCTCCGTGGTGCCGAATGCCGATATGGTCAAGTCCGACGATTACAAAGTTACTGTCTACGGCAATACGGCAATAATGACGCATCGCGGAACGGTCGCGGGTGTCAGAAACATACAATTCCGCAGCACGCACATCTGGATGAAACGCGGCGGTAAATGGCTGATTGTCGCTCATCACGGCAGCCAGATATTACCACCGGTCGAATGACTCGTGTCGGCGAACGGCCATGTTCCGCCGACGATTTGTTTCGAAAAGACTGATACCTTCGTGACGGCGAGCGGAAGAAAAATCTGACGCGGGTCTAAACATAAAACAGTAGGGTGACAGAGTTGATTCCCTCGGTGTTACTTCTGGTCCCGACCGTCGTGTCGTGGTATTTCAGACCTGCGGTTAGAAAGATCGGTTCAGTTGATAAATAGATAGAATGAAAAAGGAATTGCCACCGAAACAACGTGAAGAACTACTCAACACATTAAAAGCCCGGTTTGAGAAAAACATGAACCGCCATAAAGGTCTTGAGTGGGCTAAGGTGCAAGCAAAGCTGGAAGCTAATATTGAAAAACTTTGGTCGCTCAATGAAATGGAAAGAACCGGTGGTGAACCGGATGTTGTTGGCCATGATAAAAAGACGGGCGAATACATTTTTTATGATTGTTCGGCGGAAAGTCCTAAGGACCGCAGGAGTGTTTGTTACGACGGTGAAGCGCTTGCCGCAAGGAAGGAACATAAACCAAAAGACAGCGCTATGAATATGGCGGCTGCCATCTGCGTGGAACTTTTAACTGAAGAGCAATATCGGGAATTGCAGAAGCTTGGAGATTTCGATACGAAAACATCGAGCTGGATTGCCACACCTGCTGAGGTCAGAAAACTCGGCGGCGCCCTCTTGTGTGATCGCCGCTACGACACTGTCTTCGTTTATCACAACGGCGCGGAATCTTACTATGCGGCCAGGGCGTTCCGCGGCTCGCTACGGGTCTGAATTTTTCTCAGACCAGCACGGCATTCGCGGGCTCACCCACTGCTACTTTGAACCATCGCTTCGCGATGAAGAGGTCGCACCCTGTTTCGCGACGTAGACGGAATTCACGGATATGGAGTTCGTGTATGGATTGGGAAACTCCACGTTGTAGGCCGTTGCGGCGCCGAATACATCCCCTAGACGCTCGGTAAAGTCATTACTCGCCGGATCGTCGGACCAAAGCGCAAAAGAGCCGCCGGGTTTTATCTGGCATCGTATCGCAGCGAGGCCTTCGGATGTGTACAGCGACTTGTTGGTCGGGTTAAGGAAATGTTCGGGCGAGTGATCGATGTCTAAGAGCACGGCGTCGAACTTTCTCTCGGGCGTATCGGCATCGAAGCCGGTGCGTGCGAGTTCAAAAAAATCGCCTTGCCTCAGCTCGCATCTGCTATCTTCGGTGAGCACATTCCCAAGTGGAACGAGTCCGTCGTGATGCCAATCGATCACCGCCTGAAAAAGATCGATGACGAGCAGCCGGCTCACCATATTGTTTTTCAAAACCTCGGCGGCGGTATAACCCAACCCCAAACCACCGATCACGACATCTAACTCACCTTCGAGCGAACAGAGCCCGAGCGTTGCGAGTTGGCGTTCGCTTTTCGTAAAAAGGCTCGACATCAGATATTCATCGCCGAGCTTAACTTCAAGAACCTCCTGGTTCTGCAACAACGGCTCCAGCCGACGACGAAGCGTGAGGTCGCCGAGCGGTGTGTTCTGATACCCGAGTTCTTGAACGTTCACTTTCAAAGTTTAAGGCCCTGCAGCACTGAGTCAGATCCCTATTACCGAAGCTGCTTTACGATCTCATCGAGAGGCGGTACATATCCATCGTCTGTCGAGACATGCATCGTCGGCACAGCGAAGTCGGGCGCTTCATAACTCGCGGGAGTTAATATCTCACCAGTCTTCCTGTAATGGACAGCACGATGATCGCCGTGATAAAACTCCCGATCCGGATTATCCACGCCTCGCTGGAGCGGTCGTCGCGCGGTCACTGTATCACCAGCGGAGCATAAGACGATCCATGTGTTTGCCAGCTCCACGATCTTCGGCAT
>JBKKAS010000090.1:0-2053 GCA_046714595.1 Pyrinomonadaceae bacterium
GTCGAACGAGACGTAATGACGAAGCGCATTCAGGTCGAGCTCCGCGTTGACCGATGGATGCGCTAGCAATGCTTTTGGCTCCGACGCCCATATGAGTTTGTCGTCGAACACCCCGTAGTAAAGCGGCTTCTCGCCAAAGCGGTCGCGGGCGATGATGAGCTTTTTCTTTTTTGTATCCCACAGTGAGAACGCGTACATCCCGTTAACGTGATCAACGAGCGCGTCGCCGTATTCTTCGTAGAGATGCGGAAGAATCTCCGTATCCGATTTCGTCGTAAACCTGTGTCCGCGTTTCTCCAGATCGGCCCGTACCTCGCGGTAGTTGTAAAGCTCTCCGTTCATCATCACGATGACCGACCTGTCACAACTAAAAACCGGCTGGTCGCCGGTCTTGAGATCGATGATCGACAGCCGCCGCATTCCGAGCGCCGCTTGTTCGTCGATCCACAGCCCTTCGGAATCCGGCCCGCGATGGACGATCGTCTCGCACATCGAGTGAAGCACCGCTTCGGCGTTGTGGTTCAGTTTAGTTGTGTCGAGGTTTATCCAACCTGTGATTCCGCACATAAAAGTGACAAGTGATGAGTGCTGAGTGACGAGACAACGAAACACCGCCAACAGGAGTTCTCAAAAATCGTCCTAGCGAACTCCGTGCATTGGGCTAGCCTGCGAAGCTGGCGATCATAGCTTTTGGCCCCACGTGGACGGAAGCGGAACGTGGGGTTTGCCCGAGCCAATGATCCGGAGCGTGTGAGACACGCGACCTGACGTGACGCGTGTTTCACAACGCTCGCACGCGCTGCCGACTTACTACACACTCCGTTTCGCTGCGTGTGCAGCTAAAGTTATGGCCGCGTGCTTCGCATGCTCCCCGTGCGACTGACCCCTCACTCCGCACCTCGCATCTTCGGTCTCCGCGTCTCCGCGTCACCCCGTCACCGCGTCGCGTCGTCAACGCTAAAGCCGATCCTCTCCCTCACCTCGTATATCGACTTGTCCTGCGATTCGTGATATGTCCGCACGAGAAGTTCGGCTAGCAGCCCCATCAGAAAGAACTGCACTGAGATCGCAAGCATTACGACGGTGATCACGGGCAGCGGTGTCAGGATGAACGACGTTCCGTAAAACTTCAGCACGATGGCCCAGACGCCGGCGATCGCAGCAAGCAGGAACGCGATGATCCCGAATGTGCCGAATACATAGATCGGCTTTGTCTGGTATGACGCCATGAATTTGATCGTCATCAGGTCGAAAATAACTTTCACCGTTCGCGAGATGCCGTACTTCGATTTGCCCATCGTGCGGGCGTGATGATCGACGGGGATCTCAGCCACGCGGGCGCCGGCCCAGCTCGCATAGATCGGGATAAAGCGGTGCATCTCGCCGTATAGCTTCACGTCCTGGATCACATCCCGGCGATACGCTTTGAGCGAGCAGCCGTAATCGTGCAGCGGCACGCCGCCGATCCACGAGATAACCCGATTCGCGATCTGCGACGGGATCCTGCGCGAGATAAGTTTGTCTTGGCGGTTCTTTCGCCAGCCGGAAACGACATCGTAGCCTTCGTCAAGCTTATCGAGCAGCCGTTTGATGTCCGCTGGGTCGTTCTGCAGATCGGCATCCATCGGAATGAGGATCGCGCCGTTTGCTGCATCGATCCCGGCCGACATCGCTGCCGTCTGGCCGTAATTTCGCCGAAGCGAGATAACGCGTACCCGTGCGTCATCGGCTGCGATCTCTTTGAGAATCTCGAGCGAGCCGTCGGTTGAACCATCGTCGACATAGATGACCTCTGCAGACTTGCCGAGCGCATCGAGCGCTGCGCGAATCTTAGCGTGCATCGGCCGCAGGTTCTCTTCTTCGTCGAGCACCGGCAGAAACAGCGATAGCTCAGGTAGGCTTTCTTTAGTGTGATTCGTGTCCATTACCAAGCTTTATAATCTAAGGCTTTCAGGCCGAAAAATACAATCCAATCGGCGATCCCGCCTTTCTCTGCGAACTTTGCGAGCTCAGGGTGATAAAGGGAAATATGACGCAGCGCTAGCGGAGTTAG
>JBKKAS010000091.1:0-8571 GCA_046714595.1 Pyrinomonadaceae bacterium
GTACTCGCCCGGGCGAACCGGGCTTCCTGACAGATTGCCCGGCAACGAGATCCGGATAAAATGTGAGAATCCGATGCTGTCGAAAACTCGGCCGTTATTTAACCTATGTCAGATTCGTTCCTTAAACGGCTGATCGATTCGTTCGAAGCCCGTCCGGAAAAAATTGCGATGCGTATCGTCGGAGACGATTCGCAGGTTTACACATTCGGGACAACATTGCGAAGCATAAGGTCGATCGCTTACGCTCTGGAACGCGACGGTATCGGACCCGGCGATCGTGTCGCGTTGATCGGCGAAAACCATCCTTGCTGGGCGATCGCGTATCTCGGCATTCTGTATTGCGGCGCCGTTTGTGTTCCGCTTGACCCGCATGGCGAGATCGAGACGCTCACGAATTTCATCGAGAACTCTGAAGCGAAACTCGCTTTTATCGGCTCGGAATTCACCGAGCAATTCCATGAGATCGAGAAACGGCAGCGACGCGATCTCCCGGTCGTCGTGTGGTCGGCGTCAGTACCGGAAGCGGTTGCGGCCGGGGATATTTCAGAACTACCACCACAACCTTCGGCCACCCCGCCTAAACAAGGAGGGGAGCTTAATGAACCGGGCGCTACCGCTCCAGTCTCTGCCTTCATCGAGTGGACATCGACCCCTTTCCCCGAGTCTTACGCTACGCAAACGCCGAGCGCTTCCGGTGACGACGTCGCACTTCTCATATACACCAGCGGCACAACCGGCACACCGAAGGGTGTTCCGCTTACGCACGGAAACATCGTGGCCGAGCTCGACGGTATCAATGAAGTTCTCAGGCTTACCGACAAGGAAAAGATACTCAGCCTTCTACCGCTATTTCATGCATATCTGCAGATCGTGAATCTCTGGGTCGCGACAACGTACGGTTGCGAGGTCGGCTATCTGAAAGAGCTTTCGCCAGCGGAGCTAGGCGCTGCAATGAAGCAGTTCAAGCCGACGATCCTGACGACTGTCCCAAGATTGTGGTACCTGTTTCACAAAAAAATATTCGACGCTGTCGCGGCAAAACCGAAAGCTATACGCGCTTTGTTTCGGGCCATGCTCGCAGTAAACGCTGCGGCGCGCGGCACGATGGGCACGAATCTCGGTCATCGGCTATTTGGTGAGATTCACGACTCTTTCGGTGGCCAACTTCGGATCGCGATATCGGCCGGCTCGCGCTTCGACGAAGACGTGGCAGGCGACTTTCACAAACTGGGCTTCACGATAATCCAAGGCTACGGTTTGACCGAAACGAGCGGCGCGGCAACGGCAACATACGAGACCGACAATAAAGTCGGCTCCGTTGGGAAGGCGTTGAAAGGCGCCGAGATAAAGCTCGATAGTCCGGACAAAGACGGCGTCGGCGAAGTCCTTATCAGAGGCGCCATGGTCTTCGGCGGATACTATCGGAACCCGCAAGCGACGGCCGAGGCGTTTACCGACGACGGCTGGTTTCGAAGCGGCGACCTCGGAAGATTCGACGGCGAAGGCCACCTGTACATCGTCGGCCGCGGTAAAGACGTGATAGTTCTGCCATCCGGCAAGAATGTCCATCCCGAAGATCTCGAGATCCATTATTTAAAAACACCGCTCGTCGAAGAGATGGCCGTCATCGGAATACGCGACGAAAACGCTCAGCACGCCGGGGCCGAGCAATTGGCCGCCATTGTCGTGCCCGATTTTGAATATCTGAAACAGGCCAAGGTCGCGAACTCAAAGGAAGCCATCCGCTATGCGCTCGACAATCTCGGCCGTGATCTGCCTGAGTATCAGCGAGTACGCGACTATATAATCCGCGCCGAGCCTTTGCCGCGTACCGGAAGCCGGAAGATAAAACGGTTCGAGCTGAAAAAGGAGATCGAAAACGGAACGACGAACGGGCTGGCGCGAGAAAAGAAAGAATGGGAGTTCTCGGGGGACGACAAGAAGTTGCTTGGTACTGACGCCGCGGCAAAGGTCGTATCGATCATCAAGTCGAACGCGCCGCAGGCGGAGGTGATCCATCCGTCGATGAATCTCGAGATCGATCTAGGTCTGGATTCGCTCGGTCGCGCGGAGACATTCGCCGCGATCGAGCACGCGTTCTCGACCGAGTTCTCCGCGGACGACGCAGCGCAAGCGTTAACCGTGGCCGATGCGATCGAACTGGTCAGGAAAAGCTCCCCTCCTTACGAAGGAGGGGTGGCTGAGCAAAGCGAAGCCGGGGTGGTTCTCTCTTCGCGCTCCAAATTAGATCAAGAGAACCACCCCCCGGCTGAAGCCGTACGCCTCCTTCGTAAGGAGGGGAGCTCGGAGTTCAACTGGTCAACGATCATCAAGGCAACCGATGACGACCTCCCCGAACTCCAAACGGTTTTTGAGGATCGTCCGGTGTTTATGGGTTTCGCATTCATTGTCTACAAGTGCTTCAACCTTTTCTGTCGCGTGTTCATGCGCCTCGATGTAACCGGGCTCGAGAATCTCAGATCAATGAAACGCCCGTTTATCATCGCCCCCAACCACCAAAGTTTCCTTGATCCGTTCGTGATCTGCTCGACGTATCCGTTCGAATTCTTCAAAAACACGTTCCATGTGGGAGCGAGCGAATTTTTCCAAAGCCGTTTGATGGGATGGATCGCACGTATGCTGCACGTCGTCCCGGTCAATCCGGACACTCAACTGATGAAAGCGATGAAGGCCGGAGCGATCGGGCTCAAGCGTGGCCGAATCCTGAACATCTACCCTGAGGGCGAACGAGCGTACGACGGGAAGCTCCACGAGTTTAAGAAGGGTGCCGCGATACTGGCGACCGAGCTCGACCTGCCGATATTGCCCGTTGCGATCGACGGCCTTCACAAGGTTTGGGGACGCCGCACGATGCGCATCCGCCCGGCGAGGGTAAAGATAAGTTTCGGGAAGGCGTTTTATGCGAAAGACGTAACAGCCGCAAGCGACGATCAACCAACGACGAACCACGAACCAACATACGAGGTCGTAACCGAGCATCTCAAGGAAACCATCGCCGGGATGATCGATCAAATGCGGGAATAGCGAAAACGTGCTGCAATCAAAACAGATCTGGATCGTTCTCTGTCTATGTCTGAACAGGAGGATTCAATGAATACGAATTTATTCAAGATAGTCGGGTTGGCGGCATTTCTGATCTTGCTCGCCGCCGCCCTTTACATCTACCGCCCGCACCAGGATCGTTTCACCCGGATCACCGTCACCGGAGATTCCCAGGCAAAGATCTCCCCCGACACGGCGGTGATTACGTTCTCGGTTGTGACCCAGGGAAAACAAGCTGTCGACGCGCAACAGCAGAATGCAAGCAAGAGCGACGCCGTTAAGCAGGCCGTCGAGTCAATCACCGCCGATGCTAAGACCGAGATCAAGACGAGTGATTACAATCTCAGCCCGGAGCAGGATTATTATTCGGGCAAGATGCCGAAGATACTCGGTTACGAGGTCAAGAACACGGTAACGGTGTCGATAGATAAACTCGACCGTGTAGGAGCGATCATCGACGCGGCCACCGCCGCCGGTGCAAATAGCGTTGAAGGAATTCAATTCATAATCGGTGAGGCAAGCCCTGCACAAGGCGAAGCTCTCACACTCGCAACGAAGGAGGCGATGGCAAAGGCCGAATCGGTCGCACGGGCGCTGAACGGGAAAATAGTCCGCGTCGTTCAAACGATCGAGGGTGGGGTTCCGCCACAAATGATTGATGCCAGCTATACAGGCAATTCGAACGCGGCCGCGAATTCTATGCTGGACATGAAACCCGCCATCACAACTCCGGTTCAGGCCGGTGCCCTTGTCATCCGTTCCCAGGTCATTCTGATCGTCGAGATTTCTATTTGATACGGGCTTGTTTTTGTACTTTATATCGGTGAAAATTGAGGCTGTCCGACAGCCTCATCTTTTTTCGATCAAGATTATGAGAATGAAAGTCTTTACTTCGCTTGTTTTTATTCTCTCCGTCGCATCTGCCCTCATCGCGCAGCAAAGCCAGGAACAGAAAGACCTCGCCGAATACATTCGGGATAATTACGACAAGCGCGAAGTGATGATACCGATGCGCGACGGGGTGAAGCTGTTCACTTCGATCTATATACCGGAAAAGAGATCGCCGCGGTATCCGATACTGCTCCTCCGCACTCCCTACACCGTCGCTCCATACGGCAAAGATAACGCCGGCAAGGATCAGTACAAACAGACGCTGGGGCCTGACGAATTGTTCGCACGCGAGGGATACATATTTGTTTATCAGGATGTACGTGGTCGTTGGATGAGCGAAGGAAAGTTTGAGGATGTGCGCCCCGACATCGCCAACAATACCCCGCAGCAGATAGACGAGTCGACCGACACCTACGACACCATCGAGTGGCTTTTAAAAAACGTCGACAACAATAACGGCAGGGTAGGAATTTACGGGATCTCGTACCCAGGGTTCTATGCCAGCGCCGGTTCTATCGATTCGCATCCGGCGTTGAAGGCGTGCTCGCCTCAGGCTCCGGTGTCGGATTGGTTCCACGGTGACGACATGCATCACAACGGCGCCCTATTCCTGGCGCAGAACTTTTCGTTCTTCCGCGGCTTTGGCCAACCGCGTCCGGCTCCGATCAATAACGGCTCGTACTTGAAGGAGTGGAAGGGACGCCAGACGCCGGACGGTTACGACTTCTTTCTTACGACCGGCGGCTTGAAAGAAGTTGCCGATGCGTATCCGAAAGGCCTCGGCGGAACACGGATCGAGTTCTGGGACCAAATGATGGCGCACCCGAACTACGACCAGTTCTGGAAGGACCGCAACATCCTGCCCAAGCTAAAGAACATAAAGTGCGCGACGATGACCGTCGGCGGCTGGTATGACAACGAAGACCTATATGGCGCCCTGAGAACGTACGAGCATATCGAGCGGCAGAATCCCGGCATCTTCAACGTGCTCGTCGTTGGACCATGGGATCATGGCGGCTGGTCGCGTCGCGACGGTGACTGGCTTGGCACCGCCTACTTCTCGCAGAAGACGGGCGACTATTATCGCCGCAACATGGAGCTTCCGTTCTTCAATCATTTTCTGAAGGACAAGGGTGATATCTCGGCGATCAAGGAAGTTAATCTTTTCGATACCGGATCGCACGAGTGGAGATCGTTCGAGAATTACGAGCCCACGAGCTCGACCGATACGGCTTTGTATTTGACCCCGAACGGCGGCCTTTCCTTCAGCAATCAACGCGGCACGACGGGCTTTAACGAGTACGTGTCCGATCCGATGAACCCGGTCCCGTACACTCAGGATATTACGTTTAATTACCAGCGCGATTTCATGACGGAAGATCAAAGATTCGCGTCGACCCGCCCGGACGTGTTGGTTTATCAGACCGAGCCGCTGACCGAAGACATTACCGTCGCCGGGGACATCAAGCCGTCGCTTTTTATCGCGTCCAGCGGCACCGACTCGGACGTTGTCGTAAAGGTGATCGATGTCTTTCCGGACGACTACAACTATCCGCTGACGGGTAAACAAACGCCGGACGGCCAACCGGAGCGGGTTCGCCCGCCCGAAGGTTTTTTCTCCAGCGTGTTTAGGCCGGGCGGTTACCAAATGCTTCTTCGCGGCGAGCCGATGCCGGCACGTTTTCGTAACAGCTTCGAAAAACCGTTAGCGTTGGTCCCGAATCGGGTAACCGCTCTGCAATTTACGATGCCGGGAATTACTCATACCTTTAAGAAAGGCCATCGAATAATGGTTCAGATACAGAGCACCTGGTTCCCCCTCGTCGCACGCAACCCGCAGAAATATATGGCGAACTATAAGCTCGCGACAAACGCGGATTTTCAGAAAGCGACGCAGCGTGTCTACTACGGAGGCCAGGCGCGGTCGGCGATCATTCTGCCGGTGCAAAAGAAATAAGAGTCTCATGTCCCAAATCACAGGTCCCATAGCTACAATAGAATCTTGGGACCTGTGACTTCAGACCCGGGACTTGGGACTCGGGACTTTGAACTTGGGACCCGGGACTTGAGACTGAGACTTGAGACGTAGAAAATTATGCCATCCACATCAATTGCTTGCGGCACCCTTCTCGTGCTGATCGGAATACTCGGATACGTAAATGGCGTGATGACAAATCACGCGAGCTTCACTGCACTAATTCCTGCCGTCGTAGGAATCGTGCTTGTGCTGCTGGGTGTAATTGCCCGGAAAAATGAGGGATTGCGAAAACATCTGATGCACGCGGCCGTCGTGGTCGCACTGCTGGGTTTTATTGCGACCGCCGGAAGATTGATTTCGAAGCTGGGTGAGCTCACCTATTCGGCGGCGGTGGTGTCACAGGTTTCGATGGCGCTCGTCTGCCTTCTGTTTGTGATACTCGCGATCAAATCGTTCGCCGACGCCCGGCGGAGGAATGAACCAGTTTAGAAACGCGAGCGTGCGCCAGAGAGCGTTCGTGTCACCGAAGGTGACATGAATCGGCCATTCTAAATCGCGCACTCTAGACGTTTACTCACACTCAAACCGGATCTCGACTACCAGCCCGTCGTCACGATTCCTCGCCTGTATGCTTCCCTTATGCGCCTTGATCGCCTGCTCCGCGATCGCCAGGCCGAGGCCGGTGCCGCCCGTACTGCGATCGCGCGCCTCGCCGACACGATAGAACGGGCGAAACAGATTCTCTAACTGTTCGTCCGGCACACCGCCGCCGTGGTCGCGAACCGACACGAGCGCCGAACCGTCTTTACTTTCAAGCGCAACGTCGACGGTACTTCCGTCGCGTGTATAACGAACCGCATTTCGCAGGACGTTCTCGACGGCGCTTTCGACCAACTCGTGGCTGCCGACAATATGACAACTGTCGGCACGAGTGATTCGCACCGCCTTTCCGACCGCATTCGCTTCGAAGACCGCGTCCGACACAACCTGCTCGACAAGCGATCTCAGATCGATATCGGCCCGCTCAAAATCTTGCGAGCCCGTCTCAAGGCGTGAAAGCGTCAGCAGTCGCGAGATCATTTCATTGAGGCGGTTTGATTCCCTCTCGATGCGTTCGAGCATCGGGGCCGTATCGCCATTCGACTTTTGTTTCGCGATCTCGAGTGCGACGTTCATTCGCGCCAGAGGGGAACGCAGCTCATGAGAAACATCGCGCGAAAGCCGTTTTTGAGATGTGATAAGCGTCTCGATCCGCTCGGCCATGACATCAAAGTCCTTCGCCAGGACCGCGAGCTCGTCGCGTCGATTTCCGACCTTGTCACCGACGCGTGTAGAGAGTTCACCTGCCGCAAGTTTCTGTGTAGCCCTTCGGATCTTTTGGATCGGGGACGAGAGATAGCGGGCCAGCGCGTAACACACTAGAAGCGCCACGAGCAGGAGCGCCGCGTAGCGGATGTACCGAAGCTGCGATTCGCCAAAGAATGGCGTTGGGCGCAGACGATCCCAGCGAATGATTAGTGCGTATTCTTCCCCGTTCGGAAGTACAAAATTCTTGGCCGTAAGGGCCGTGTCCGGCGAGCTTAATTCGAGTTGAACGGTCGATGACCCAAACGCGCCATCGATCAAACCCCGGTAATTCGAAACGTCTCGGGTATCGGAAAGCCAAAGGCGGCCATCACGGCGGACGAGGTTAACTTCGGTGACCGTTTCGACATCACGGATGCGATCCAGAAATTCCGCCACGCCCGCCTCGCCCTGCGAACCGTGGATCTGACTAATCGTAGCCGCGTAAAGGTTGGTCTGATTCCTGACGGAGCTCTGCCAACGGCTAACGACGGGTTCGGTGGTAACTGTCCAATTCAGAAAAACGACGGCGCCGACCATCACGGCGCTCGCAACCAGGAACCAAAGAAAGATCTTCAGGAACAGATTCATTGCACTGTATAGATGTATCCTACGGACCGGACGGTCTTAATTCTCTCCGAACCGTCCCCTCGCGGTCCGAGCTTTTTTCGCACATTGCTGATGTGCATATCCAGGCTGCGGTCGTAAGGTGACAAACGCCGCTCAAGCACGTTCTCGCTGAGGTCCTCTTTCTTTACGACCGTCCCCGCCTCGCGAAGCAGTGCCGACAGTAGATCGAACTCTACCGAGGTCACGGTTAATTCTTCTCCATTTCTTTTTACCGACCGCGACGACGCGGAAAGCTCAAGATCGTCGACATATATCTTTTCAGCTGGCGGATGATCGTTGTCATCCGAGGAGGCGCGCCGGAGTATCGCCCGAAGCCGGGCAACAAGCTCGCGGGGGTTGAACGGCTTTGGCAAGTAATCGTCGGCGCCGATCTCGAGACCGACGATCCGTTCCATGTCGTCGCCGCGGGCGGTCAACATCATCACAGGTAATCCGGACTTTTCGCGCAGATTCCGCAGCACGTCGAAACCGTTGATCTTTGGCAGCATGACGTCGAGTATCGCGAGGTCGTATTCGCCGGACAGCGCCCGTTCCAGACCGGATTCTCCGTCGTGAACAGCCGTCGTCTCAAATCCCTCGACCGTCAGATATTCCGAGACCAGGTCACACAGCTCCTCGTCGTCGTCAATAATAAGAACCTTGCTCATCTCTGCAGAAGTTTACGC
>JBKKAS010000092.1:0-4015 GCA_046714595.1 Pyrinomonadaceae bacterium
GGACAGACGCATGCAGATGTCGACCATCTCTTCTATTTCGCCTCGCGATAGGTCCGGCGCGATCTTAATGAGGAGCGGCTTCGGGTTTTGAGTCCCGGCTTCAATCGGCCTTTGTGAAGACTCTAGCCGCCTAAAGTGACTCATAACGCGGTTTCGCTCGCTTAGGGCGGTGATAAGCTCTTCGAGTTTTTTTCCACGCTGAAGCTCGCGTAGGTTCGGCGTGTTTGGCGACGAGATATTAATAGCAATGTAATCGGCGACCTCGTGAACGATATCGAAACACGCGAGATAATTCTCGACCGCCTCTTCGTTCGGCACATCCTTGTTCTTTCCGATGTTCACGCCGACAACGCAGCGACGCCTAAGCTTACGCAATCTCTCAACGACCGCCGCTGCCCCATCGTTATTGAAACCCAAACGGTTTATCAACGCGTCGTCATCCGGCAATCGAAACAGCCGCGGCTTTTCATTCCCCGGTTGAGGCTGAAAAGTAACGGTCCCGACCTCGACGAATCCGAAACCGAGTGCGGCAAGCTGGTTGACGACTACCCCGTTCTTATCAAAACCGGCAGCGACTCCGATCGGGTTTGGGAACTCCAGGCCGAACCTCTCGAGAGGGCCAATCGGTTCGCTCGCGAATCGCCGCGCGGCCATACGCTGGGCGATCTCAGTTGACAATCCAAGCTGCAGCGACCGGACTGCAAACTCGTGCGCGGCTTCGGCGTCAAGCCCGAACATCGCAGGACGGATAAGCTTTGAGTAAAGATCGACCATTACCAAACCGAGATGTTAGCGGAAGCCGCAGCATTTTCGAAACTTCCGGCTTCAATCTTTGAACTTCAGCCCGGGCTTTGTTACGATTTGCACTCGAATGGCTGACGAAATAAAGCTCACCGAAAAATCCCGAATAATGGATAGCGCCCGGATGAAACGGGCGTTGTCACGCCTCGCCTCCGAGATCGTGGAGCATAATCAAGGCGCGAAAGACCTTTATGTCGTCGGGATCCGGCGCCGGGGTGTCCCACTTGCCGAGCGTATCGTGGACAAGATCGAGGCTCTCGAAGGTCAGCGGCCGCTTTACGGAATCATTGACATTACGTTGTACCGTGACGATCTGTCGACAGTCGGCGCCAACCCGATCGTAAATCGCACGGAGCTGGACGACGACATCGAGGGAAAAACCATCGTTCTGGTCGACGACGTGCTTTATACCGGCCGCACGATCCGCGCCGCGATGGATCAACTTATGGATTTCGGCCGGCCGAAAAAAGTTCAACTAGCCGTGTTGATCGACCGCGGCCGTGAGCATCGCGAGCTTCCGATCCAGGCGGATTTTATCGGAAAGGTCGTTCCGACAAAACAGACCGAGATAATAAAGGTGATGTTGAAGGAGTTTGATGACCTCGAAGCCGTCGGTATTTTCGAACGGCCGAGCGGTTAGCTATTGAAGCAAGGTTGAACGCCTTGCTTTTTTTGTCATTGACGATGGAAAAACCGTACCGGCGTAGAGACCTGCTCGGCATCCGCAACCTTTCCGCTGCGGAGATAATCGGTATTCTCGATACGGCGGAAAATTTCCGCGAGATCTCAAACCGCGAGATCAAAAAGGTGCCGACGCTTCGTGGCAAGACGGTCATCAACCTCTTCTTCGAATCCTCGACCCGTACGCGCACGTCATTCGAGCTCGCGGCAAAACGACTTTCGGCCGACTCGGTCAACATCAGTGTTTCGTCGTCGAGTTTGTCGAAGGGCGAAACGCTGCTCGACACGGCGCTGAATCTCGACGCGATGGCGCCCGATTGCATCGTCGTCCGCCATTCGAGCGCCGGCGTTCCGCATCAGCTCGCCAAGGTTAGCAGGGCCGCGATCGTCAACGCCGGGGACGGTGCGAACGAGCATCCGACACAAGCGTTGCTCGACGCAATGACGATACGAGAGCATAAGAAAAAGATCAAGGGCCTGAAGGTTGCGATCATCGGTGACATTCTGCACAGCCGCGTCGCGCGATCGAACATTCACCTTCTGACAAAGCTCGGGGCAACTGTTCGCGTCGCCGGACCGAGACCGCTCGTTCCGCCCGATTTCGAGCACCTTGTCGAGAAGGGTTTGTCGGTAATGCAGAATGTCGAAGATGCGATCGAGGGAGCCGACGTCGTGATGATCCTCCGAATTCAGCGCGAGCGTCAGGATTCAGCATACTTCCCGACGCTCCGGGAATACGCCATTCATTACGGCCTGACAAACGACCGGCTTGACCTCGCAAAGAAGGACGCGATCGTACTTCACCCGGGCCCGATGAACCGCGGCATCGAGATATCGTCGGACGTCGCCGATAGCTCGCGATCGCTGATATTAGATCAGGTAAAATACGGGGTCGCGGTGCGAATGGCCGTATTGTATTTAGCGACGGGAGGTAACATGGCTGGCGGTTAGTCGGCAGTATTACTATGTTCTGTTCTTCTCTTTTTGTTCCTTCTTTTCCTCTTGTTCTGTGGTTGAAAAGATTCTAAACAAGGAACAAGACGAACAAGAGGAATAAAAGACAGAACAACCGCTTGCGGCTCTCGAAGACGCAAACTGCAGTCTAAATTTCACTTGAAATGAAACTTTTAATCACAAACGGCCACCTCATCGACCCGGCCGCACCGGAAAATACCGGCATGTCCGTGCTCATCGAGGATGGGCGGGTCTCGGCGTGGTTGAGACCAAACGAAAACCCGCCCGAAGGTTGCGAAGTATTCGACGCGTCGGGTTTGCTTGTCGCGCCGGGCTTCATCGACATGCACGTGCATCTTCGCGAACCGGGACAGGAGCACAAAGAGACGATCCGTTCCGGCTGCGCCGCCGCGGTGGCCGGCGGCTGGACCAGTGTCTGCCCGATGCCAAACACGCAGCCGGTCAACGACAATGCCGCGATCACGCGCTACATGATCGAGCAGGCCGAGCGTGCCGGTCTCGCCAACGTCTTTCCCGTAGGTGCGATCACGAAATTGTCGGATGGCAGCGAGCTTGCCGAGATGGGCGAGATGAAAGCCGCCGGCGCGGTTGCCGTATCCGATGACGGCCGCCCGGTTCCGAATGCCGGCATCATGCGCCGTGCGATGCAATACGCGAAAGACTTCGATCTGCCCGTCGTCGATCATTGTGAGGACAAGTCACTTTCATCGGGCGGCGTTATGCACGAAGGAAAGTTGTCGCTGCTGCTAGGTTTGAAAGGAATGCCCGCACTCGCCGAAGAGATCGACGCCGTCCGCGACATACTTCTCGCTAAAGAGACCGGAGCTCACATTCACATTGCGCATGTCTCGACGAAAGGTGCGATCGAGGCGATCAGGCGTGCGAAGCATGAAGGTGTTAGCGTGACGTGCGAGGTCACGCCGCATCATTTTACGCTGACGGATAAAACGGTCGAAGGCTATGACACGAACACGAAGATGGCACCGCCGCTCCGCAGCGAAGAACATCTCGAAGCCATCCTCGAAGGATTGAAAGACGGCACCATCGACGCCATCGCAACCGATCACGCACCGCATCATCAGGACGAGAAAGCCCTCGAATACGATCGCGCGCCGTTTGGCGTCACCGGCCTCGAGACCGCGGTCGGCCTCGCCCTCAACGAGCTCGTCCACAAAGGCGTTATCGATCTCGGTCGTCTGGTTGAACTATGTTCGACGAATCCAGCAAAGATCTTCCGACTGAAGGACCGGGGAACTTTGAAGCCGGGCTCGATCGCAGACGTCACGATCCTCAACCCGGAACTAAAATGGACCTATCGAAATGGGGAGTCGCGTTCGAAATCGCGCAACTCTCCATTCGATGGGTGGGAATTCACCGGACGTGCTGTCGCGACGATCGTCGGCGGGCGAGTAGTTTTCGGTTAGGGCAGATACGCGGACGGAATCGGTTTGTCGTTCGCGAGACCGAATGCCTGAAAGGGTTCCGCCCGTGCTTCTAAGTACATACCACGTTCCATCACGGTTCACAGCCGCATCCGATTTTCCGTCACCGTCATAGA
>JBKKAS010000093.1:0-2865 GCA_046714595.1 Pyrinomonadaceae bacterium
GGTCAATTTCGGGCGACCGCGACCCGTGTGTGCTTATCAAGCTCCGCGATGCGAGCCCGGAAGGAGGACGTGAGCGTTGCCACTTCGTCGGGCTCATAATTCGCTGCGCGGAAAGCGTCTTGAATCTGTTTCTCGCTGAGCTGCGAAAGCAGGTCGGCGAGCCAGCGTCCATGTTCGACACTAATTCCCTTCATCAGATCCGCACGCTGCGCGGTGTAGGCAAACTTGATCATCTGTCCATCGACCGAGTCTATAAAAGTCGAACCGGCATAGTGCTCGGGCTTGTTCACACTTCGGCCTGAACGTGTACCGCTGTGGAGCGCAAGTTTCCCGAAGGATGAGCCGAGATCGCTGATCGCATAATAAAATTTGCCATCCTTCTCGAGGATCACGGTATTCTCGTCCTTGAGATCCCAGTTGTTGAGCATTGCCATCATTATCCGCAGCCCGGCGAACTCATTAGACGTTTTGAAAGGATTGGCGTCCCAGCTCCATCGCTCACCCCGCTTTACGCCTTTCGGCCGCGCTTCGAAACGCACATTCTTAAAGTTCCCCCATTTCGCTACCGAAACCTTCGGAACGATATAGTCAACTTCCGTCGGATACCCGAGCGCCCACAGCAGACGTGTCGCCGCTACTTCCGGCTGTGATTCGTCGGCCGCTTTGACAACCCATTCACGGCCATCCTTGTCGCGAAGACGGAACTTCAAATTGTTGCCCCCGACCTGCCTCGCAACGTATCGCATTCCGTCCATGACGGGGAACATTTCGCGGCCCCCGGGTCCCCAGTAGAGATCGCGCTCTGCGATCGATACGCTCTCCCACAATACGGGTGCACCCGCCGCTGTACTCTTCTCCTGCGCCGACGCGACCGAAAAACAAACTGTCAGGATCGCTGCTGCGATCGTTCCCTTTGACCCCTTTTGTGTAAACATATCGCCCCCTTTTGTTCGGAAAACTTGCAGTTACTGCGATGACTTTTGCAAGCACCGTGCCGTTTCCGCCAACGATGGTACGACACCCGTCTGAAAGGCACGATGCTTGCGCTGAGGACCTTTCAGAGAGAAGTAAAACAGATGATACGTGTAACGAATCCCTACATTTTCATTTTAATTCTGGCCATCACCGCCGTTGCGGCCGTGGCTCAGAATTCGGCCTCACTTGCGGCCGACAACGTAAGGAGCCGGGTTGCTCGGGCAGGGTTTGAGAACCGTGTCCGCCAATACACTTCACGGCGCGAGGATCTCGTGCGCCAGCTACCGAAAATCCCAAAGCGAGCAACGGCCCAGCAGATCGCCTCGCATAAAAACGCGCTCCTTAAGAAAGTTCTCGCAAATCGAAAAGGTGCAGTTCGCGGAAACATCTTTACGCCGGATGCGGAGCTTATGATCCGCGGCATCATCGTTGGTCACTACCCTGGCCGCGACCGGATGGAGCTGAAAAAAGAACTTACGGAGGCGGAGAATAAGACGGTCGTGGTGAAGGTCAACGGTGTGTATCCGGAGGCGGCGGAGCTTTTGGAAATGCCGGCGACCTTGCTGCTTGCGCTACCGCAGCTGCCAAAGCAGGTCAGATATCGTTTTGTCGGGAATAGTCTGCTACTCGTCGACCGGGAAAATCATTTGATCGTCGACTACATGACGAATGCTCTCCCATAAAAGATCGAGCAAGGGGAAGAATTGTATGAAACGCAGTCATCGCATTTTATTTGTATTATATTTCGCTGCCGTTAGCCTGTCGGCACAGTCCGCGGTGCTTGCTCAGTCTCTCACCAACAGAACCGGCGCCGCGGCCGCCAGAGCGTCGACGCCGAACGTCACGTTGCCGATGCGCGAAGGCTCTCTTCGAATTGCAGTGTTCGGTGATGCCGGGCGCGGAAGCAAAGAGCAATACGATCTCGCGCGAGTGATGGAAGAATACCGTCAAGCTGTCGGCTTCGACAGGGTGCTGCTCACCGGGGACAACATCTATGGTAAAGACGGCCCGGACGACATGAAGAACAAATTTGAGCTTCCTTACAAGGCGCTGCTCGACAACGGTGTGAAGTTCTATGCGTCGCTGGGTAATCACGATACGGCGAACCAGCGCTTGTACGCTCCATTCAATATGAACGGCGAGGAGTATTACCGCGTCGAGCGTGCCGGGGTTTCTTTCTACGCGCTCAACAGCAACTACCTGGACAAGAAACAGCTCGATTGGTTTGTCGACCAGTTGTCGAAAGATAAGAACGCCTGGCGTGTGGCGTTTTTCCATCATCCGCCATATTCATCAGGTGGCCGCCACGGCTCTGATAAGGAAGTTCGGACTGTCCTGCATCCATTATTGATCAAGCACGGCGTCGACGTCGTCTTCACCGGTCACGATCATTTCTACGAGCGCGTAAAACCACAGGATGGCATCACGTACTTTGTCGCCGGCGCGGCGGGCAAGGTGCGCAAGGGCGATCTGAAAGACGGTTCCCCGATCACGGCCGCCGGATTCGATTCCGACCTGTCTTTCATGCTTATCGAGTTTGTCGGTGACAACATGCATTTCCAGGTGATCTCGGGAGCGCGTAATACGGTAGACTCCGGAATTATCAAACGTCGAGACTAGAAGAAGGGGAGAGGCGGTAGAACGAGACAAGAGAGGTGGTTTTGAGAAAACGAGCTCATCTATCTCCCGTCTCCTCCCTGATCAACCGCCTGGCGTTTCGGTCTGTTCACGGGGTGCTGCGGCCTCTGAATTTCTTTGTAAGTAGATAGACCGGATAGCTTATCGCGATCAGCACGATTGCGTAGATGCTGTTCGCGGTATCGGTGACAACGGCACCGATGAGAAACAGGATCGATCCGATTATAACCATCAAGGTGGTCCACGGATATC
>JBKKAS010000094.1:0-3578 GCA_046714595.1 Pyrinomonadaceae bacterium
ACTGCAGAGGTCGTTCAGGAAGTTTCGATAGGAGCGGGAACTTATGAAGAACGGGAGAAGAGGAGAAATGGAGAAGGGGAGATAAGACTTGGAAGGCTACGATGAACTCGTTGCTCTCGGTTATCTCCCCTTCTGTGTGTCTCCCCTTCTCCCTGTCGCCGATCTTTATTCCCCGCCCATCTCAGCGAGGTCCTGCAGATCCTCGTAGGCTTTCGAAAGGACTGGTCGCGCCCGGGTCGAGCCGTCCATATCACCGATGTAACCTTCCTTGACCATCGCATCGAGTATCGCCGCGGCCCGGCCGTAGCCGATCCGCAGGTGGCGCTGCAGGAGCGATGTCGAGCCACGTTTGGCATTCACGACACACTTGAGAGCGTCCCAAAATAGCGGATCGCGGCGCCCCGGAAGATCACCAGAGTCGTCGAGCTCGTCTTCGGTCTTAGTAATCGTCGTGTCATATTCCGGCCTTCCTTGCGACTTGATATGTTCGACGATCTTGGCGATCTCTTTCTCGTCGACATACGCTCCGTGCACTCGTATGACCTGCGAGCTTCCGGGCGGTAGGAATAACATATCGCCTTTCCCTAGCAAGCCCTCGGCCCCGTTGCTGTCGATGATCGTCCGCGAATCGACCTTGCTCGAAACTCTAAACGAGATGCGTGCCGGGAAATTTGCTTTGATGAGTCCGGTTATAACATCGACGGATGGACGCTGCGTCGCGAGCACTAAATGGATCCCGACAGCGCGGGCCATCTGCGCCAGACGCGTGATCGCCTCTTCAACTTCCTTGCCCGAAACCATCATCAGATCCGCGAGCTCGTCGATGATGATCACGATATATGGAAGAATTCGATGCGGATCGCCGGTGTCGTCCCACTGCTCGATGGCGTTTCGACGCTTCGCCTCGATGTTATAACCGTCGATGTTCCGCACGCCGTAGCCGGCAAGGTCCTTGTATCGACGCTCCATCTCGGTAACCGCCCACTTGAGCGCGTTCGCCGCTCGCTTCGGATCGGTAATGATCGGGACCGAAAGGTGTGGAATGTCAGCGTAGACCCCGAGCTCCAGACGCTTAGGATCGACCATTATGAACTTCACTTCGTCCGGCTTTGCTTTGTAGAGGATCGACACGATCAGAGAGTTTACCCCGACCGATTTACCGGCGCCCGTTGCTCCCGCGATGAGGAGGTGAGGCATCTTCGTCAGATCGGAAACATAATTCAATCCGTCGATCGTCTTGCCGAGCGCGATCGTCAGCAGCGATTCGGACTCGGTGAATTTTTTCGATTCGACGACGTCGCGGAGCCTGATCGTTTCACGTTTTTGATTCGGCACTTCGATCCCGACAAAAGCTTTTCCGGGAATGCGATCGATCCGGACAGACTCCGCCTTGAGGGCGAGACAAAGATCGTCGACCAGCCCCGTAACCCGGGAATACTTAACTCCCGGATCGGGTTTGAATTCGTAAGTCGTGACGACCGGACCGGGACAAATATTGACGACCTTTCCAGCAACATTGAATTCCCTCGTCTTTTCGACAAGCGAGTCGGCGATGCCAAGCAGTACCTTCTCTTTTTGTTCGATGTGCGGTGCGGCCGGATTCAAAAGCTGCGTGCTCGGCAGAACGTAATCGTCGTAAGTTTTTGAAGGTTTCGCTCCATCATCCGGTTTTTCACTTTCCACGATCTCGGCGGGCGTTTCGCCATTCAGCTCGTCTGTGTGTTTTACTGGCGTGATCGGAATCGAACTGAGTTCGGCCAGGTCACCACTCGGAATATCGGAGATGATTGTATCGGGAACCTCCGCCGCGCCAACACCTTCTCCCGACAGAGCGGTCGCGGTTTCGAATGGATTCCTTCCGGCTCCCGCCGCAGCCGCGAGCTCGACCGAAGCGGTTGCCATGGTCTTTCGGCTTTCCGGAACCGAGATCGTCGGAGCGGCATCCTTCGGAACTTTCTCTTCGCGCACCCCGCGGCGTTTTTCCTGTCGTCCTTTCGCGAGATTGATCTGCTCAGAACGAGCCGCGCGGCGTTTCGCTTTCCACTCGGCAAAATGGATCTTGAAATTTTCCCAACCGACTTCGAAATGCCCGAATGCCCAGGTAAGCGTAAAATTCGTGATCAGCAGAACAGACGTCGCCGCCAAGGCCAAAAGAAAAACGGCCGCGCCGACCGTGCTCAACAGACGTATCGACACATCCCGAATACCGGCTCCGAGTACACCACCCGGCCCCATCGAACTCAGCTCGATCAAAGCGGCGATGCCGGTCGCGGAAACGACAAACAGGCTGAAGCCAATAACCTGACTTACACGCGGCCGCAGGCTTTCCGACTGAAAGACACGCCACGCGATGAGTGCAAGCAGTGCAGGGAAGATATATGCGATCAGGCCCACAGTGTTGAATAACACGGCGGCAATATTAGCCCCGACGACGCCGATCCAGTTCTGGACCTTTTGCGGAGAGACACTGAAGAAGATCGCGGGATCACTCGGGTTGTACGAGATCAGGCAAAGAAAGATCAGGACCGAAACTGCCAATAACACGACAGCGAAGATCTCGTTTAGCCTCGAGTGCCGTTTCGTAACGCCGGTTCGTTTCTTGATCAGCGTGGTACCGTCGGACAGGCAGAAGTTTAGATCGTCGTCCTTATATGTTTCCTTACATGTTGGGCAAATCTTCATTAGTGAATAGTAAATAGTGAATCGTGAATCGTGAATCGTGAATCGTGAATCGTGCGGAGAGAAACCAACCTGGAAAAACGAAGGCAACTAACCACTATTCACTATTCACTATTCACTATTTACGATTCACTCTTCACACCTTTCTTATACAGCAAAAACTCCTTAATGAAGTCATCGATCTCGCCGCCGAGCACGGCGTCGACATCGGTCACCTCAAATTTTGTCCGCGTGTCTTTTACCAGACGGTAAGGATGCAAAACATAATTGCGGATCTGTGAACCGAACGAGATGTCCATCTTGGTGGCCTCGAGATCGGCCGAATCGGCCCGGCGTTTTTCCAGCTCGAGCTCGTATAATTTCGATCGCAGCACCTGCATCGCAACCGCCCGGTTCTGGAGTTGCGAGCGTTGATTCTGACATGTCACGACGGTGTTCGTGGGAATGTGTGTGATACGCACGGCGCTGTCGGTTACGTTCACATGCTGCCCGCCGGCGCCGGACGAGCGGTACGTGTCTATCCGCAAGTCTTTGTCCTGAATATCCACCTCGATATTTTCGTCTATCTCGGGCGAGACGAACATCGACGCAAAACTCGTCTCACGGCTACCGCCGGAGTTGAATGGCGAGATGCGAACCAGGCGATGGACCCCGGCCTCGGTCGCCAAAAGTCCGTACGCGTAATCTCCCTCGATGCGAAACGTAGCCGACTTAATACCCGCCTCGCTACCGGCCTGCTCGTCGAGGATCTCGGCCTTAAATCCCTTTCGCTCTGCCCATCGCAGGTACATACGAAGTAGCATCTGAGCAAAGGCGTGGGCATGGGGCCCTCCGGCGCCGGGCTGGATCGAGCAGATCGCTTGGTTCGCGTCAGTCTCACCGGAAAGCAAACTCTGGGT
>JBKKAS010000095.1:0-3412 GCA_046714595.1 Pyrinomonadaceae bacterium
CAACGGCTGCTACGGCCTCACCAAAGGCCAGGACAGCGCGACCGCCGACGCGGGTTCAAAGAGCAAGGCCGGAAGTGTCAACTTATTTGAGGCGATCGATCTTTCGTCGCTCGCGATCGAGCTCGGAGCGACGTTTGTGGGGCAAAGTTTTTCGGGTGACAAGGAACAACTCACCCCTCTGCTCAAAGCCGCGATGAAGCACAAGGGCTTTGCTTTTTTGAATGTCATATCGCCCTGCGTCACCTTCAACAACAATCCCGGCTCGACAAAATCCTACGACTACGTCCGCGAGCATGTCGAGATCACCGGGACGATGGACTTTGTCCCGATGATGCGCGAGATCACAGCGAACTACGAGGCGGGTTCGATCAACGACTTGACGATGCACGACGGCTCGGTCATTCGCCTGCACAAGCTCGCGAAGGATTGGGACCCGTTCGATCGTGTCTCCGCCGCGAACGCTCTCCAGCGTGCAAAGCAGACTGGTGAGATCCTCACGGGCCTGCTGTACATGGACAACAAGTCGTCCGACCTGCATGAGATCCTGGCCACGAATGAACGCCCGCTGAATTCCCTCTCGAAGGCTGCGTTGTGTCCGGGTAGCGATGCGTTGGCTAAATTGAATTCTTCGTTACGGTAAGAAAAGAAGGAACCACGAAACACACTAAATGCACGAATAAGAAGTTCGTGTGTTCCGTGTTTTTCGTTTCGGTTTTCCTTTCGGCCGTTTGAAAGCAACCCTGCCTGCCACCGAATAAAAATCATTGCCTAAAGCTATTTCTCTGTGTTACGGTCATCGAATTATGACACCCACAAAGTTCCTTGCACCCATCTTTTCCATAGTTTGTTTTTGTTCTCTGATCGGGCTGACGGCCGTCGCCCAGTCACCATCGCCATTACCGTCACCGGATGTGACAGCGTCGCCAGAGCCTAGCCCAAGCCCGACGCCAAAAAAATATCCGCCGTGTCATAACCCAAAAACACGAGCCGAGAAGCCTCCCCATAAAGAACTCTCGCTTGAGAACCAATTCTTCCAGAATATTCTCAAAGACCAATGCGCCATTTGGACTTCACCCGCCAGACTAGATGCCGGAGACGCAAAAGTGCTCATACCGCTCGGCGCGATCACCGCGGGTTTGATCACACAGGATCACTGGCTGTCGTCACGCGTAGGTACCCGCGGCAGTCTGCCGCCCGTGAGTCGTGGAGTGAGCGAATTGGGGACTGCGTATGCGCTCGTCGGGACCGCGGCCGTGTTCTACGCAGCGGGGCACGTGACCAAAAATAAAAGAGCGAAAGAGACGGGAGTGTTGGCGTTTCAGGCTTTAATAAACACGACGATCGTTACGAAGGTGGTCAAAGCGGCGATGAGACGCAATCGGCCGGATTTTGAGGACGGGCGAGGCCGATTTTTCAAAGAAGGCGAATCGTTCTTTTCCGGGCATTCGTCTAGCTCATGGTCGGTCGCGACTGTCATTGCCTATGAGTATCATGATAAGCCCGTCGTCCGATACGGTGCGTTTGCCGCGGCAGCAGCGATCAGCTTATCGCGCTACTCCGCGCGCAGACATTTTCTGTCGGACATTCTGGTCGGAAGCGCGGTCGGCTTTTACATCGGGCGGTTTGTCTATCGTACCCATCACGTCGAGGATTGCGTGGAACCTTGCACCTCCGGAAACAAGAAGCAGAACACGATCAAAAAACTAGCTTCTCAGATAACGCCGTTCTACGACCCGCGAAGCAGATCCTACGGTGCGAGATTGGTCTTGAGCCTTTGAGCCTCAATGTCCTGGTTAATGGATTGCAACGCGGAGACCGCTGAGTTCGCTGAACTCTCGAACGCCTGAACTTGCCTGCAAATATCCGCGTCATGTGCGTCATCCGCGGTTAAGAAGGCCCACGCAAAGATCGCAGAGTTCGCAAAGAAAACCACTTTATCCTAAAATCAATTCGACTCAATTCGTCATATGAACTACGGCTTCATCATCGACAACCGAAAGTGTATCGGCTGCCACGCGTGCACCGTCGCGTGCAAGGCCGAGCACGAGGTACCGATCGGCGTAAATCGCACTTGGGTAAAGTACATCGAGAAGGGCACGTTCCCCGACACGCGAAGATTGTTTTCCGTCATGCGGTGCAACCATTGCGCCGACGCGCCGTGCGTCGAGATCTGCCCGGTCGAATCGCTCTTTACACGCGCCGACGGGATCGTCGATTTCGATGACCGCCGCTGCATCGGGTGCAAGGCTTGCACGCAAGCGTGCCCGTACGACGCCATCTACATGCACCCCGACGATCACACGTCGGCGAAATGCAATTACTGCACGCACCGCGTGGATATAGGTCTGGAGCCCGCATGCGTTAACGTTTGTCCGGAGCACGCGATCATCTCGGGTGACATGGACAATCCCGAAACCGAGATCTCCCGTCTTTTGGCGCGCGAGACGGTTTCAGTTCGCAAGCCCGAGAAAGGAACCAATCCGAAGCTCTTCTACATCGACGGCGATAAGGCATCGCTCGATCCGACCGAAACGAATCCCGACACCGACTATATGTGGTCGAGTCAGTCGTCGGGTGTGGGGCATTACGCGAAGTTTGCCGAGGAGAAGGTTAGGGCGAACGCTGACCGTACCGTTCCGCAGGCGCTCTACCAGATCGAACGAAATGGTAAGAAGGACAAGCCGAGGCGTGTTTACGACGCTCCAGGAAAGGGCGTGCTCTGGGGCTGGGAAGTCTCTGCGTATATTTGGACAAAGGCGATCGCCGCGGGCGCGTTTCTGTTACCGATCCTTGGCGGATTCTTCATGCAGATTCCCAACTCGGTGAAATGGGTCGGTGCGATAACGGCGTTCGTCTTTCTGGCTCTTACCGGAATTCTTTTGATTATGGATCTCGGACGGCCCGATAGATTTTTGTATGTGCTGCTGCGGCCGCAGTGGCGATCGTGGCTGACGCGCGGAGCGTACATCATCACCGTGTACGGCGGACTGCTGACCGCATGGATCGCGGCGGCGTATTTCGGATTCACGACTGCTTTGCAATTTATCGAGCCGGTTGCGATCGTATTCGCGTTTTTGACTGCAGTCTACACTGCATTTCTTTTCGCACAGGCGAAGGGCCGCGACTTTTGGCAATCCCCGATGCTCGGGGTGCATATGCTCATCCATGCCGTGATGGCCGGCTTTGCGGTGTTCCTCATCGCGGCGCTTTTTTTGAGAGTGAGTGTCGACTTCGTGATGGCTCTGACGTTTCTCACGTTCGCTACGCTTGTGGTTCATCTGATAACGCTCGCCATCGAGATGACCACGACGCACTCGACCGACGACGCACATAAGGTCGTGAAGATGATCACGAGCGGCGAATTCAGCCGTGCATTCTGGTTGGGGATGATCCTCGTCGGAAACGTCCTGCC
>JBKKAS010000096.1:0-12036 GCA_046714595.1 Pyrinomonadaceae bacterium
CTCTCGCTTCGCGGATCAGTCTTGTCTCGCCCGGATTGTACACGAGGTCATACACGAGACTAACTCCACGGAGTTCGTCCGACGTCACGACCGTTTCGTTTTCAAACTCGCCTCTGGTGCCGAGCGGCGTTGCGTTGACGAGGATATCAGTCGTCAGTTGGCGGTGGTCAGTTGGCAGCTGCTCGACCGCGATGCCGAATTCGTCGGCGAACGCCGAAGCCTTTTTCGCATCACGAACCAGGACCGTGACCTCGGCGCCTTCTTCTTTCAGTGCGTATATACATGCACGCGCCGCACCGCCGGCACCGGCGACGGCGACGCGCGCATTCTTAAGATCACCGAATGCGTTTTTAAGCGGCGTGATGAACCCGGGTGCGTCCGTGTTGTAGCCGTGAAGCTTTCCGTGTTCGACCTTTACGGTATTGACCGCCCCGATCTTTTGCGCCGGGTCATCGATTCGATCGAGGTACTTCATCACCGTCTGCTTGTGCGGGTTCGTGACAGAGAAGCCTTTGAAATTCAGCTCGACTTCACGTGTTGAGCCCTTTACCATCCGACGCATGAACGCATCGAGATCGGCAACCTGCATTGGGACGAAAACTGAATTGAGATCTTGGCATTTGAACGCCGCGTTGTGCATGTAAGGCGAGAGGGAATAACTGGTGTCACCGGCGATGACTGCATAGACGGTTGTACGGCCATTCAGCTCCTTCACCCGGAATACGTCCCGGAGGTCCGCGGCCGAGATCTGGCCCGGAGCGGTTTCACCGGCGGCGTCCAGCGATGCGTATGTGAGCGGAGCCAAGTGTGAGAGACCGAGTATACGGGTCCACTTTCCAGCCTCGCCCATGGCGATCGGGACTGCCGGTCGTCCAAAGTAGTCGAGCAATTTCCACACATCGACGGCATCCGGTGCGTCGTTCACGGTAACCGCGAGCTTCACCGTACCGCTCGAGAACAGCAACAGGTCCTCAAACAATTTCGACATATCACTCGGCTGTCCGTCGAAATAATGGGCCGACGCGATGATCCGCTCCTTATCGATACTCACTGGAAAATCGAAGTCGTACTCAAGATCGACAAATGGCCCATCGCCGAGCCGTGTCGCGACCAAATCCCAGAACGCGATCCGCTCGGCACGCGTCAGCGCACGTCTTCCGCCCTGCTCTTCTGGCCGAAATGTTATGAGAAGGTGACGATCGTCCTTGGCAAGCTTCTCCACTAGGGGCTCGATCTGATCGGGCTCGAGGCAGTCAAAGCGAATTTCGATCACGTCCGCCACGATCGCTGCCGAACCCATGCGCGACAAGACGTCGTCGGTAGTCTTGCCGCAGACGGAAACACAGATCTTCCCATGATTCATCGGTGAGATTACTAAGCCTCCTGGTCCTGGCTCGACTGCAGATTCATGACAAAGCTCAACGAAGCGATAAGGCACGCGATGACGCCAAATGCCGCCGCAGTAACGATCAGCGTCTGACCGCTTTGTTTTACCGCGATCGCGGTCAGAGCCCAGGCGATGGCGAGAGGATAGAAGTAATCGGTAAGTTTCAGTCGAACCAAAACAGCCAGAGCGGTTGCGATGAGGATCAAGGTGATCGCGAGCGGCTTCTCGGCCGTGGGCGATTGCACGATCCCGGTTGATTTGAGCATGATCGCAAAATTTACAAGCATGGCGGCCGTCGTCCAGCCGAAATAGATCTCGAAAGGTGCTTTTGCTATCCATGCGTCGGTTAATGATTCGGGTTTGCGTAAGATGGCATTGATAAAGAGGAGCGAGATACACAACGCGAGGATGATCAAAAAACACACTACGATCTGTTCGTCGTGCCAAAAATAGAGCCATGCACAGTTGAGTGCACAGCTAAAAATATAGAGCGAGCGGACAGGACGAAATCTCAAAACGTTAGACGGAAGCAGTTGGTAGATGCTGAACGCGATCATCCCGACGTAGATCAGGCTCCAGATAGAGAATGCGTATCCGGCGGGCGTGACGAGTGTCGAATACTTGTCTGAGATCTCGCCGGTTTGGGCAGGTCCGAGCCGTCCGGTTGCCGCCATCCAGTTAAAACCGATAACGCCGGCGGTCGCCGCCAGCACGAGGAACGACCTGAGCCTGTCGTTTCCGGTAACCCGATTTTCCATTTAATTATCTTAACAAGGGGTCTGGGTCTGAGCGATCTGGTTTGAGAAAATCACGATTTCGTATGACAATAACGGAAATCGTAAAGTTTTGTAAAGGTTGTGAAACTGCGATAGCGAATGATTCCAACGGTATTAGCAGTCTGAGCGTCTTAGTTCCAGCTTGGCACCGTGATTGCTTCCAAGCCGGGTGACGCACTTTCCTTTCTTTCCCGAAATGCGTACTAAAAACGGAAAAAGGAAATCTTACGTAATGAAGAGTTTGAGACAGATAATATTTACTTCGATGATGGTCATCGGCTTGGCCTTTAGCGTTTCGGCGCAGAAGGGGGACGACCAGAAAAAGCCGCCTAAGGGTAATCCGCCCGTCATCAGGCCAGGGGACAAGCCACCGCGTGGCAATCCACCCAAGGGCGACGATAAACCAAAAAAGCCGGGTATGAGTCTTTACCTTGTACGGGCTGAACGGGACGGCAAGAATGCATAAAATCAAAAGGCGACCGAGCAAGGTCGCCTTTTCTGTTTTCTGGTGCCGACTACAAGATTCGAACTTGTGGCCTATCGCGTGTGAAGCGAGTGCTCTACCACTGAGCTAAGTCGGCGTCCCGGTCTCTAGATGGAGGGGTCTTCGGCCTTTGCCGGCTGGGTGTCGTTTGCCTTGATCGTACCGATCGCCGAGTCAGTATAAAAGAAGCGCGTACCTGTCGCGGTAACACCGGTCGGTACCTGAGGATCGGCGTTGATCTTATAGGAAGCGGGTCTGGAGCTGGACGGTTCTTCCAGCGTCAATATGAAGACATACCCATTCACAACAGGTCGATCACCGGCGAATTGCCCGTCGAGCCCGGATGCCGTGACAAGCTGGTCGAATGTCGCAAACCTGCCCTTATTTCTAGAAGCATATTGCGCCTGATATGTCCGAATTCTGTCGAGTATTTGGGCTGCCGATGTCTCATTTCCGGCTCTGATCATCGCCCCCCAAGCGATGCTGCCGACACCGATAAGGAGCCCGATGATCGCGATGACGATCATCAATTCGATAAGGTTAAATCCGCGTTGGTCTTTAAGACGACTTCGTAGGGTGTTCATAAACTGCAAGAAATCCTCCGGTGTTCTTCACGTAAGCTATCAGGGTAAGTTTCAAAAGTTTAGATGCTTTTGGTGTGAAATTCAAACCTTCGCTTTACGTCGATCTGAGTTCAGTATTCAACAACGTATCTTCGGGATCGAGCAGGAACCTTAGGGAATCCATCAACCCGGATCCGATGGAACACCGATAATCCGGTTATTGGCTATTTTCTGTCATAAAATCGGGGCCAGTGGTGTATTTTATGTGAAAAGGCATTTGATCGATGCTGACGATGAGCAAATCGACGGAAATATTTGTGGACTCGATGTCCGAACAAACAGCGGCCGCTGCCAAAGAAACGATCGGGTTTGAGGAGGCATTTACTCAGCACCACCGGACTGTTTTTCGCACGGCGCGTTCCGTTGTGAGAGATGCCGGGCTAGCCGAGGATGTAACGCAAGAGGTGTTTATCCGCCTGTACAAGCACATGGACACGCTTCCGAATTTGGATATGCTTCGGCCGTGGCTGATCAGAGTGGCACTTAACGTCGCAAAGAACACGCTACGCGGGAACATTCGGGCGAACACGCGGGATGAAAATTACGTCAAAGAAGCAGAAGGAACCAGCGTATTTTCGGTCGAATCGGAATACGAGCAGAAGAGCGAGGTAAGTGAAATAAACCGGGCGCTGAGTAAGGTAAAAGAGCCACTCAGAAGCTGCCTGGTCCTGAAGCAACAAGGACTCTCATACCGCGAGATCGCGGAAGGCCTTTCGCTCAATGAGACAAGTATCGGGACGTATGTTGCCCGTGCCCGGACAGAATTTATGCGGTTCTACGGCAAGGTGGGGAGCGATTCGTTATGAACGGAAAATGTTTTGAGATAGGTACGATTCAGGCGTTCCTGGATGGAGAGACCACGCCGGACGTGTCATTGAGGTTGACCGACCATGTTTCGGCGTGCGACACATGCGCCCGGGTCATGGCCGATGCTGAAGAAGAGACCTCGCTCGTATTTTCTACCCTTGAACGGGAGTTGAACTCTCTTGTACCGACTCAACGCCTCTGGTCGCGGATCAATGAAACGATCGAGGTCGAAAAAAGCCGCACGCCAATATGGCATAAAGTACTTGTCTTCGTCCGCGTAACCTTCGCCAATCCGTCGATCTCGGTTGCGGCCGGAATTCTTTTGGTGCTCGGGATGTTCGCGCTGTTGATCACCGTTCCCGATGGTAACAGCTCTGGCTTAGTCACCGTAGATCCGGTTCAGCCGAGCTCGCAAGTCGCGTCCGCACAGAACGAAACAGTTTCGATCTCGACGACGGGTGGTGATCCGGTGATTCCCAGCCCCTCGACTAACGCGGGCATCAGAACATCGAATTTGAAATCGACCGAGCTTGGAACGCTCGCGGCAAGCGTCAGGGCCGGCCCGCGGGAGATCAGACCGCAATACGCAGTTGACCGAGCCACAGCCGCGGACGGTTATCTCCCGGGCGAAGAGAGCTATGTCAAAACGATCTCCGAGCTGAAGCAAAACGTCGATGACCAAAAGGACACGGTACTGACACCATCAACGCGTGTTTCGTACGAGCGAGACATGGCGGTGGTTAACGACTCGATCAAGCGGATGCGTGAAGTTGTAGAAAAGAATCCGCGAAATCAAGCCGCACGTCAGGTGCTTTACTCGTCCTATCAGGATAAGATCGACCTGCTCAATTCGGTCGCTCAGCGCGAAGAGCTGATGGCTAGTTTGAGATAGGATCGGAAGGAATTAATGTTCGGAAACGCTAAAAATCTTTTCTGCCTTTTGCTATTCCTGTGTCTAGCGGGCTCGCTGTGCGTGGATGTGCCGGGCCAGGACAAGAAGCCCCCAAAGCAACCTAAGATAAAAGAGTACGCACCCGCGCCCGGCATTGAACCGCCGGGATTTTTTGACGGCGATGGCGTCACCTCAGAAAGATCGATCGTCGTTGATCCGAATGTTGCGATAAAACTTTGCGTTGCCGAAGGCGATCTGAAAATAAACGGCTGGCGACGCTCCGAGGTTAGGGTGTTCGTAAAGAACGGTCGAAAGTTTCGTCTCAAGGAACTGGAAAGATCCGCTGAATCCGGAAAAGCAAACTGGCTTTGGGTCGGAAATGTGGCCGAAGGCCGTCCGGGCCCTGCGGCCGACTGTCTGGCCGGCGAAAGTATTGAGATCGATGCACCGCACGGAGCGAGTCTCGATCTCTCAGGACGCGAAGTAAGAACGTCGGTCGATTCGCTGAAAAAGGTAAGTGTAAACATCGTTGCAGGTGCGATCACGATCAGAAATATTTCAGGCGGTGTTAGTGCACAGTCGGGACAAGGCGATCTGATGGTGGAGAACTCTGCCGGGTCGATCGCACTGGTGGGAACCACCGGTAACATCGCTGTCATCGAAGTCCGTCCCGGTGAGATCGGCGACCTGTTAAAGGCTAAGACGAATAGCGGCGCTATCACCATGCAGAGAGTGGAGCATCGACAGATTCAAGCCAGCTCGATCTCGGGCTCTATACTCTTTGACGGTAAGTTCCTGGCCGGCGGTATCTACAATTTCAGAACCTCGAATGGCTCGATCAAATTGGCCATACCCGCAACGTCGTCATGCATGTTTAAGGCGACATACGGGCTCGGAAATTTCAGTTCCGAGATCCCGTTAAAGATCCTCACAGAGGACGAATCGCCGCGGGCGAAAACCGTCGTCGCAAGGCTCGGCGCTGGCGATGCGATGGTGAGCCTCACAACAAATAACGGCAGCATCGGTATACGAAAGGCGACGGGCAGTAAGCCCTAAAGCTCCGAAAGCTTTCGTCCGGTACGTTGTTCGAACTGCTCAGACATCGACGGTGTTCCGTCATCACGCGTCATCCTTTCGAGCCGCCACATAGGCAAAAAATAATCACTCATCGGAAGATGCTGTTCGCCTTCGGCGATTGACCGGCACCAGTCGTCAAAGTAGCTGAGCTCGATGCCGCGAACATAGATGCCGGTGGCGCTCACCTCATCCAGGATCCCAAAAAGCTTTTCACGCGGTGTATGAAGAATTAGTATCACGCCTTCACCGGGTTCGATTTTCATTGTAAAAGGATAAAGGATAAAGGAGAAAGGCGAAAGAGGATGGTGAATGGTGAATGGTGAATGGTGAGTGTAGCACCTTCTGACGCCGACTTCTGACTTCTGACTTCTGACTTCTGATTTACGACTTCTGATTTCCGACTTCTGATTTTCACTTTTTCCTTTCGCCTTTATCCTTTATCCTTTCCTTAAGGATGCACATTACGCGAATAGAGCTTGAGAATATAAAATCTCACGCCGCCGCCACATTCGATTTCACTCGCGGGACGACAGCGATCACGGGCGAAAACGGGTCCGGGAAGACGACGATCATCGAGGCGGTGGCGTGGACACTGTTCGATCTGCTCGACTATAAGAAGGAGGATTTCCTCCGCCGTGGTGAAAAGAAAGGATCGGCGCGTGTGACGTTCGAGAGCGGGCTCGACCAGCGACTATATACCGTCTATCGCGACACCGCTACGGGCTATAACGTTTACGATCCCGCACTAAAAGTTCGGATCGCGGACAAAAGGGAAGAGGTGGTGAGGTTTCTCTGGCAGCACCTTGGGGTTGAGCCGGGAACCGACCTCGATTCGCTTTTCCGGCGCGCCATCGGAGTTCCGCAGGGGACTTTCACGGCGGTTTTCCTGGAAACTCCGGCGGAACGAAAAAGGGCTTTCGACAAACTCCTGAAGGTAGAGGAGTACCGGCGCAGCGCCGAGGAGCTACTCAAGACGGCCCGGTTCATCGACAACCAGATCACAGCGGTTCGCGAGCGGATCGCCCGCGCCGAAGGCGAGATCGCACGGATCGATGCCGTCGAGCAAGAGCATAAGGCGTTTGTGATTCAGGTCAGCGAACTCAGCATCGAGCTTGAAAAGAACCTTCTGCAGACGACCGAAAAACAGGAGAAGGTAGTCGTCCTCGACAAAGCGGAGATCGCATTGCAGGAGGCGAGGGCGGAACTTGATAAATGCGGAAACGAGCAGACCAGAGCCGCGTTGACATTTGTTCAGAAAGAAAGCGATCTGGCTCGCGCCCGCGATGCGGCAGCCAAGCTGGAGGAAGTAAAACCGGATTTCGCGAAACACACGGCTGCGATCCTGCGGCTTCGGGAACTTGAACGCGAGCGCGGCGAGCGCGAGAAGCTGCGCGAGAATCTCTCAAAGGTCGAAACAGCTCTCGCTACGGTTCGTGCAGGTCAGAAATATACTCAACAGGCGCTCGACGACGCGCTCAAAGCACATGCGAAGATCGCTGAGTTGCGGTCCGCGGCGGCGGATCAGGAGCGACTGGAAAGCGAGTTGGCCAGACTTCGCGACCTGTTTTCTCATTTGAAGGCGATAAAGAATCAGATCGCGGCGCTCGACGACAAGATCGCACGCCTGCGCGAGAGTTATCGCGCGAACAAGGTGCAGCTTTCCGACGCGACGGAGAAGACCGCAAACTCAGGCGGCCGCGAAAGCCTCGAGAAGCGTGACGACGAGATCGTTCACGAGCTTGCTTCGCTGAACGCCGCGCTCGAAAGGGACGAGCGGTTCCAGCGTGAGATAAAAAACGGTCTGTGCCCGCTGCTCACGCAAAAATGCCTGAACCTGAAAGAAGGAGAGACGCTCGAGACCTTTGTGAGTAGTCAGTTCAAAGAGCTGCGAAGTCGAATTGCGATCCTCAAAACCGAGCACGCTACAGTGACCGTAGCATTAAAGACTTCACGCGAAGCCGAAAGGTACCTCGGCCAACTCGCCACGCTTCAGGCGCGCGAAAAAGAGATCGCTGACGAAGGCAAGCTGCTTAGCGAGGAGCGAAATGCGCTCGAGGCTCAGATCGAAACATTGACGACGATCGAGACCGAACTGGAGAAGGCGGAGAATTCGTTGAAAGCGCTGGATAATCCGAAGGCGACGATTCAGATGCTCACCATCGAATCACTACGCGAAGCAGATCTAAGGCACGAGTTGTCGAAGATCGAAAGCAACACCGAACGGCTGGAGAGCGACAGAAGGATCCTGGTCGAGCAACTCGAATCGTACAAGGACCTTGATTCGCAGTGGGCCGAGTACGCGGCCATTCGGGACTCGACCGCAGGAGCGAACCGCATCTATCTCGCAAACGAAACGCTGGCGACCCTGGTGTCGGAACGCGAGCAGCAGTTCGACCTCGCGAAACGGGAGCTTGAAGAGATCGAGGTGCGTCTCGCGAAAGCAAAGGAACGATTCGCCGAGGCCGAAAGAGATTACGATCGTCGGCATCACGATGTCGAAAGAAATGCTTTACTCGATCTGCAAAGACGTCAGGCCGAGATCACGGCTACGTTGGATGCGGCGACAAAGAGGCTCGACGAGCTGGCGCTCGAACTCAATCGCCTGAGCGAGATCAGGGCGTCGGTCGAGGCGGAGTTCAGGGAAAGGGAACGATTGGAAAAAGTTTCCGAGCTCACGACGTTCATCCGCGACACGCTGAAAGAAGCCGCACCGCTCGTGGCGAGGAATTACGTTCATCACGTTTCGCTCGAAGCGAATCAGATGTTTCGCGAGATCACTGGCAACGCCGAGCATAGTTTGAAGTGGGGCGAAGATTACGCGATCAGCCTGGAAGAAGGCGGATACGATCGTCCGTTCGCGAGCCTTTCGGGTGGCGAACAGATGGCCGCTTCGTTGTCGGTCCGTCTGGCTTTGTTGAAACAGTTAACCGACATCCGCATCGCGTTCTTCGACGAGCCGACGACGAACCTCGATGCCGAACGACGGGAAAATCTCGCCGTCCAGCTCAGTCACGTCACCCATTTCGACCAGCTGTTCGTCATCTCACACGACGACACGTTTGAAGGATATGTGGATAATGTTGTTCACGTCGAGCGAGGCAGCAATCAGGAGAGCATTCAACGCGCCTTGGGCGGAGCAAGTTGATCGAAAGCGGTATGACCGACGAATCTCCAACAGCTCGCGAAGCGAGCGTTAGCATAAAGCCCCGGGCGTGAGCCCGGGGTTGGGTGCAGGAAGATGGTCAAGCCGTCGTAGACGGCGACAGACGAAATGGCTGTCGCTCGCGTACGCGAGCTAAGGCGCGGTGGATTGACGAAACCCCGGGCTGACGCCCGGGGCTTTATGCTTTCGCAGTCTACGACTGCTTCTTTGACCAAGTGTGAGGAGAATTTCGTTTCGCGTATCGCCCGGAACCCGAGAACTGAAATGAAAGAAGTCACCATCGTTTGCGACGGATCGAGTCTCGGCAACGGCCGCGGGGTAACGCGAGCTGCGGCCGTCGCGGTACTTGGATTTAAAGGTTACTGGCGGGCTGTCGGTGAATATCTCGGAAACGCGACGAACCAGCAAGCGGAGATCGCAGCCGCGGCCCTTGGGCTCGAGAATTTGAAAGAACGGTGCAAGGTACGTGTATTCAGCGACTCGCGATATGTAGTCGAAACGATGACCGGTAACTTTCGCAAGAAAACAAATCACGAATGGTGGGCGAAACTCGACCGGGCTGCATCAAAGCACGAGATAGAATGGCAGTGGATAAAAGGCCATGCGGGACACGAGATCCAGGAAGTCGCCGACAAAGCGGCCCGGAAGATAGCAGCCGCCGGCGAAGTGGACGCCGCGATGTTGGACGAATTAGTGTCGGCGATAGGAGTTGTGGACATTTG
Source organism: Pyrinomonadaceae bacterium (assembly GCA_046714595.1). GTDB lineage: Bacteria > Acidobacteriota > Blastocatellia > Pyrinomonadales > Pyrinomonadaceae > OLB17. The sequence goes on from JBKKAS010000096.1 coordinate 9,932, forward strand.
ATGCGACGGATTATGGAGAAAGGGAGAAAGGGAGAAAGGGGGAAAGGGAGAATCGGTTCGACTGACGTCGGCGTCTCCCTCTCTCCCCTTCTCCCTTTCTCCCTTTCTCTGATGCTCGTTATCGCGGCCGCGGCTTTCCCGCAACTCCGCGGCGGTCAGGGCTGGACCTGGCAGAATCCACTTCCGCAGGGCAATCCGCTCAACTCGATCCATTTTGCGAAAGACAAACTTTCGGGTTTCGCGGTAGGTGCGGACAACACGGTGCTGCGAACGCAGGACGGCGGATTCACCTGGAGGCGGCAGGCGTTGCCGCTCGACCTGACACTGTCATCGGTTTTCGTCAAGGATAAAAAGAACGCGGTGATCGTCGGAGCACGCGGCGGAATTTTTACGACCGATAACGGCGGACTTGATTGGCACGCGATCAGGACCGACGCGAAGGACCATCTCTACGCCGTCTCCTTTGCTGGCGAGACGGGATGGGCCACGGGTACATACGGCCGCGTTCTGAAAACGACGGATGGCGGTGTCACGTGGGTCGCTCAATCAGCCGGGACCGGCGAACATCTCGTAAAGGTCGCCGCACTCGATACGCAGACCGCGATGGTCGCGGGTGTGAACGGAGCTGTCCTGACGACGCTTGACGGTGGATCAACCTGGAGACATTCCAACCCTTGCGGCAGCTCACGGATCACCGGCGTCGCGTTCCTGTCACCGAAATCGATGATCACGGTCGGTCATGAAGGTTGTGCCGCACGCACGGACGACGCGGGTGAATCGTGGCGAAGGATCAACACATACACCCGGGCAGATTTTCTTTGCGTGTCATTTTCGGATTCGAGAAACGGATCGATGGCCGACGCGAACGGAATGGTTTGGTTGACGGCGGATGGGGGAACAACGTGGCTTCCGTTCAGCGTTCGAACAAATCCGCGTCTCGCGTCGATCTATCTGGCCGATAGTTTCACCGGCTGGGCCGTTGGCGAAAACGGGCTCATCGTCCGCTCAGACGACGGTGGATACAGCTGGCAGCGCCTCTCCGAAGGTGGCCGTGAGGACATTTCCGACCTGGCATTTTTCGACGACAAGCTCGGCGTCGCCGCCGGATCCAGCGGACGGATATGGATAACGAACGACGCCGGCCGTTACTGGATCCCGGTTTTTTCGGACACAAATTCTAACCTGAATGCGATGCACTTTTTCGGCGATCAAAAAGGTTGGATCGTCGGCGACAACGGCACGGTGCTGCGAACGATCAACGGCGGAGCAAGCTGGGGGAAGGGAATTCCCGGTGTGACCGACGACTTGCTGGGCGTCTACTTCATCGGCGAAAAGATCGGCTATGCTGTCGGTGCAAACGGGATCATATTGCGAACGACGACTGCCGGCGCTTACTGGGAAGTTATCGCGTCGAGCACTCGCGCGTGGCTCGAGGATGTAAAGTTCGTCAGCGAGAAACACGGCATTATCTCCGGCGATAAGGGCACGATCCTCGTTACCCTTGATGGTGGGATCACATGGTCGCGGATAAAGACGAACGCGCGGGAGAATCTCTATTCGCTGGGATTCTATGACGAGAAGATAGGCTACGCGGTCGGCGCCAATGGCATCATCCTGAAGACCACCGACGGCGGGTTGTCGTGGGAGGATAACGAGTCGCCGTTGCGAGCGAATCTGTACGCCATCGTGACCCTTGGGCGCGACGCGGCTATCGCGGTGGGTGAGCTGGGAACTGTTCTCGTCACGGATGATGGAGGAAAGACCTGGCTGAACCAGCCCAACATAACCGGCAAGGTCCTGCAGGCAATTGCATTTCAAGGTGGAACGGATATGTGGGTCGGGGGGCGCGGCGGAACCATCCTGAAGCGCATTGCACCGCTCTCGCCGAACAGGATCGGCGGCCCGAAGGTGCCTCCGGTTTTGCGTCCGGCAACGAAGACTAGACCGAGATCGCGAACGCCGCTTATAACGGTTACGGACGATGGCGACATCCCGCTCGCGACACCGCCTAAGAAAGATCAGTAAGAAAGAGGCTGTCTGAAAAGTAGGATTTCGCACTGAAAGTGCGATCAGAAGTTAGCCAGACGTGCAACGTCTGGCTATGG
>JBKKAS010000097.1:0-7744 GCA_046714595.1 Pyrinomonadaceae bacterium
GTCCATCGGTATTCCTTCTTCCTGCGACCGGGTTGCTCGGATAAAGTTAACGAGCGCGAGTCGCTGGCAATCGGCGTTGCCTATGATCAGTGGTTCGTTGGCCCCGATCGTCGGTGTCGTTACGGGACAGGGCGTGCCGCCCACTTGTTCGCTCAGATTCGGCCGGGTCAGATTCTCGCGTATCGATTCGAGAGCGAAAAAGTAAAACGCCTTGTTTTTCACGATCGGGCCGCCGACCGTTCCGCCAAACTGCTCGCGGTGAAATCCCTGGAGCGGCTTGCCGTCCGATGTATTTGACGACAGAGCTTCGTGGCGCATGTTGAAGAACAGGCTGCCATGAACGTCGTTCGTGCCCGATTTTGTGATCACGTTGATGATACCGCCTGCGGTGCGGCCATATTCGGCGCTCGCACCCGTGGCGATCACCTGGAACTCTTTGACGGCGTCGAGGGCGATGTCGATGGCGGCGCGTTGTCCGCCGGCCTGTTCGCCAAAGAACCCGTTGTTGTAATCGCCGCCATCAAGACTGACGTTATTGAAAATTCCGCGTTGTCCGGCAAAGTTTATCTCGTCGCCGTCGGGACCCTGCGTAATGCTGACGCCCGGGGTCAAGGTCAAAAGGTCTTCAAACTTTCTGCCGAGGATCGGCGTGTTGCTGATCGTCGCTTCGTTCAGCGTCGTGCTTGATTCCGTTTTGGCGGTGTCGATCGTTGGCGTGTCCGTGATCGTCACCTCTCCGCTAACACCCGATACCCTGAGCGCTATATCCAGCGAGAGAAGCCGGCCCACGGTAAGCTCGACATTTTCCTGATTCAGCCTTGCGAATCCCGTCTTGGTGACCGATACGACATAACGGCCCGGAGGCATCGAGAGCAGCGTGAACCTCCCGTCCGAATCGGTCGTGAACGACCGGGTAAAATTGGTTTCGACGTTTCTTGCTTCAACGGTCGCGCCGGGCACAACCGCGCCCTGCTCGTCCGATACCGTACCCCGGATGGTTCCCGATGTGATGTCCTGAGCTGACGCGATCGCGCAGCCTAGGAAAAACATGACGACCACACAGGATCCGATTCTTAACCACAACCCCTTTTGATTCATTCGCGGACTATTCAACATTATTTTTCTCCTCTGGACGGCCCCGGAAAACACGTAAGCAGGCAGCCCGTCGTGTGACAGGCAGATGAGTTTTCCGAAGGGTGAATTGAAAACGTTCGGGTGTCGACATCGAGTCTGTTGAGCGAAAGCAAGTTTCCCTGCACGCGCAAATCTTTTCTGAAATCGATGTTACGGAAATGTAGAACCGAGGAAGTATATTCCCTGTTTTCTCAGTTTTACAAACCACGCGAGGTTAAATCTTTCACATTCGCCGGTACGAGTATGCCGGGTGATTTGCGATGCGGACAGTCGCGGTTATCATACAGCAGACAACAGATAGAAAATGTATTCCGAAGTGGACATCGATAATTGGCCTCGAAGGTCGACGTACGAGTTTTTCAAAGACTACGAAGATCCGTTTTTTAATTTCACGGCAAATGTGGATGCGAGCCTGGTCTATCGCTTTTGCAAAGAGAACGGCTTGTCGTTTTCGCTAACGGGGCTGTATTACTCGCTGGTAACGGCCAACGAGATACGCGAATTTCGGATGCGCCTTGTTGACGGTCGCCTGGTGGAATTCGAATGCGTGCACGGAACGCAGACGATACTCAACGAAGATGAGACGTTCTCATTCGCGTATTTCGAAATGAAGGAAGACGTGTTCGAATTTAACCGGGCGGGCAAGGCGGCGGTGGAAAAGTACAAATCTCTCAAGACATTCGATGTCGAGATAGACCGGCGGGACCTGATCTACTATTCGGTGATCCCGTGGGTATCGTTCACGAGCTTCAAGCACGCCAGCCGGCTCGATAAAGGCCAGACCGTTCCCCGGATCGTGTTCGGTAAACTTTTTGACTCGGGCGGACGCACGCTGATGCCGCTGTCGGTAGAAGCGAACCACATGATAATGGACGGACTCCACGTCGGACGATTCTTCACACGCTTCCAGGAACTTCTTAATTCCGTTTGAGGTTCGATCTTAATAATCGATCTTCTGAGGACCCATCGACATCCTGCCCGGTCGTCCACCAGGTCGCATTCTAATCCACAGATCCTTGCCGCGCCCTAGAAACAAACACCGTTAATCGCTTTGTAACGACGAACGCGATCCCTGGCAGAGTTAACTGAAATTTCATACTGCCTTCATCCGAAATTAACCTCATTTCCATATTCTCTCGTTTGAATAAGCAACCAAAGAACCAGCGGGGCGCTCACTTGAAACCGGAGAGAAAAAGGCGCTCGCTGACCGGTTTTAGATTCCTTGCAGGAGAGAATATGAACCTTAACGTTATTAAAATGATACTGATCCTAACATTCGGCTTGTTTATTTCGCATGGCATCGCCAACGCTCAGGTCGCCGGCTCGCTCGCGGGCACGGTGCTTGATCCGAACGGAGCTGTCGTTCCAGGAGTGTCCGTAACCCTAAAAAACGACGCTACCAATCTCACGCGTTCCACGGTTACCAATGAGGAAGGCCGCTGGGGCGCGACTTCGTTACCGGTCGGCTTGTATGCGCTTTCTTTCGAAAAGAGCGGATTTAAGAAAGCTGTAACGAAGGACGCGGCTGTCGAGGCATCGGTTACCAGGACGGTCGACGTAACACTTGATATCGGTGTCTCTGACGTCTTTGTCGATGTGACGAGCGATCAGCCGCTCGTGCAGACCGATTCGGCGACCGTCGCGCGACAGATCTCGGGCGACGAAGTAACGAGATTGCCAACGTCTACACGCAGCTTCACCGGTTTGCTATCGAGCGAGGCCGGCGTCTCGGCCGAGCTTTCGCCGGTCGGCGTGAACGGCAACGGTAATATTTCGCCCTCGGTCAACGGCACCCGTACGACGTCAACGAGTCTATTCTTTAACGGCATTGATGCGACCAACATCACCAGCAACGAAGGCAGCTTGAATGACAACATTTCACCTGCCCCGGAAACGCTGCAGGAAGTTAAGTTGCAAACATCGCTCTACGACGCCTCGACGGGCCGCAGCGGCGGCGGTAATTTTCAGCTAGTGACCAAGGCCGGCGGCAATCAGTTGCGCGGCTCCGCTTACTACTATCTTCAGAACAAGGCGTTCAACACAAACGACTTTTTTCTTAAGGAAGCCGGCGTCGAAAAGCCCAGGGCTGATCGCACTGAGACCGGTTTCACCATCGGCGGGCCGATCGTCAAGAACAAGTTCTTTTTCTTCGGCGGTTATCAATTTACCGACGCTAACACTGGCCTTGTGCCGACCGCAAGGACGCGAACTGTCCTGCCGCGAGCGTTGACAGTCCTCGGAGCCGACCGCTCCCGTGCGGCGATCGCGGCTGCGTTCAACCAGTTCAATGGCTGTGCCGGCACGACCTGCCTGACCGCAGGCGACATAAGCGATCTCGCATTCAATGTGTTTAATATACAGAATCCGGTGACCGGGGGATTTGTTCTCCCCTATGCCCCTGACGCTCGTCGGCTGTTCCTGGCAAATGGCACCACGCCGCTCATCGACCAGGCGGGCAATGGCGCGTTTCAGTTCGGAAACTTCCCGACCGTCACTTCGCGGACGATCGCGAGAAATAACGAACTTGTCGAGCTGATCGCCGTCCAGCCCTCGCTGTTCACACAGCATCAGGTAACGACCCGGCTCGATGGCCAGCTAAGCGACAAGAACACGCTCAGCGGCACATTCTTTTACGCCGATTTTCATGGGCTTGATTCGTTCCCCGACCCAAACAGTCTCGCCTCGCCGTTCACATTGAAACGCGGCGACCGCAATCGCACACTGTCGGTCGGCGACACGCATATCTTTTCGCCGAATTGGGTGAACGAAGTTCGCTTCGGATATTTTTATCTAAACAACACCCGGAGCCTTGACGACCCGTTTCTTACCGATCCGTTCACGAACGCATTTGTTGGAATTCAGAACCCGGCGATCCAATTCGATCCAAGCGCGGCTACAACCCGGCTCGGACATTTCGTCGGCCGCAACAACATGGCAAACTTTTCGTTCGGCGGCCCGAACGATTCGTTCAACAAGCGAAAGCAGATCACGTACAGCATCGGCGACAATGTGACCTGGATCTGGGAAAATCACAATATCAAGTTCGGCGCCGAATACAAGCGTCACCAGTACGATACGAACTTGCCCGAAGAGCAAGCTACCGAATTTGAGAAGTTCGATTCGTTCACACAGCTTCTGACCGGCAATGCGACCGAGGCAGATACCCAGTACGGCGTTACCGACAAGAGCTTCCGTTTCCAGGACTATGGCTTTTACGTCGCGGATAGTTGGAAGATCAACCGCCGTCTGAGCTTAAATCTCGGCCTCCGTTACGAACTCTTCATGTGGCCGACGGAGAAAGACGGCCGGATCGGGAACTTCGATCTTAGACCGTTTCTGCCCTGCTTCAGCGGCGGCGGTACGAATGCTCTCTGTGACAATCCGACGCCCGGCTTCATCGTCCCGAGCAATGTCGGGATGACGGGCAACGCTGTCGTCGACGGCGCGATCGCTGCGACGCAGGTCGCGAGCAACAAACACACACTGAACGGCCAGGACCTGAACAACTTTGCCCCGCGCGTCGGCCTTGCGTATTCGATCACTGACAAGCTTGTCGTTCGCGGCGGCTACGGGCTGTTCTACGATCGTCCGTCCGCGGCTTTCATCAACACTGTGTTTTCGAATTACCCGTTCCTGCGTGAGATCGAGATCACGACGCCGAGCGGAAACGTTCCGATCACAACTGCATTCTCCGGTGTTCCGACGAACATCCCGCTCAACCAGTGGCTGCCCTTCCGGATTCTGCGCAGCTCGGGCACCGGCGGAACATATCAGATCCGCGACAACACGCCTGTGTTCGTCGATTCTCGCGGGACCCCGCAGGGAGCCGGCTGCAATCCCGCTACAGGCGTCAACTGCATCCGCGGAAACATCGCCGAGACATTCGAGTTTCGCTCTATCGACCGGAATCTGAGGACACCTTACGTTCATCAGTGGAACATCGGCGCCCAGTACGAGATCTTCAAGGATCTGATGGTCGAGGCCCGCTACATAGGAACGTCGGGTAAGAACCTCTTGATCGCACAGGCGCTCAATCAAGGTTTCGACTTAAACGATCCGGCCACGCCCGATCATATCTTCGAGCGTTTCAACCAGGCATATGTCGCTGCCGGTTCGCCGAATGGCGCACTGAACGCGGGTTCAACTGCACGAGCACGCGGGGCCGGTATTGCCTATGGCTTCGCAAACCCGTACGCCGCGGGCTTGACGCCCGGCTGCACCGGTGGCGTGCTGACCATCCCCGCAGGCTCGCCGATCGATCTAAATCTAGCGAACCCGTTGACGTGCTCCGGCACGACGGTCGGTGGCGGCCAGGTGATCAATTTCGAAGCCCGCGTGCCGGTCCTCGGCTTCAACGTGCCTGAAGCTCTGCTGCTGCAATCGAAGGGTGATTCGAATTATCACGGGGCGCAGTTCAGTCTGACAAAACGCCTGTCGCGGGGTCTGCAGTTCAACGTCGCTTACACGTTTTCGAAATCGATCGACGTTATGTCGTCGAATCCGGGCAGCACGGCCGGCGGCGGCAAACCCGACGTTCCGAACTCGGGCTTTATCGCACAGGGTGATTCGCGCAACCTGGAAAGCAACCGCGGACTTTCGGACTTTGACCGGACGCATCGCTTCAGCACAAACTTCGTTTGGGATCTTCCCACCTTTGGTTCCAACAATGCGCTTGTGAAGGGATGGTCCGTCTCGGGATTCTTCCAGGCTCAGTCGGGCACGCCGTTTACGGTGTTCGCCTCGGAACCGGAGATCTCGTCGGCATCGCAGTATGCCGATCTAACACGCGGATCGGGCGGTATCTATCGCCTGGGCTTCGGGCGGCCGAACATAAACTGCACCGCGGAACAAGCGATCGCGGGATACAGCACGGATAACGTCATCGCCTTCGACCGCTCGTGCTTTAGCTCGGCACGCGGTGGATTTGGAAATCTCGGTCGCAATACGTTTCGCGGCCCGATGCAAAAGCGATTCGACATCAGCCTCGCGAAGAACACGAAGATAAGTGAGCGAATGAGCTTTGAACTGGGCTTCGACCTGTTCAACGTATTCGACACGGTGAATTTTGCGAACCCGAACAGTGACCTGCAGGATTCCGTGGACTTTGGGGTCATCACGAATACGGTCGGCGGACCGCGCATCGGCCAGTTCCGAGCGAAATTCCGTTTCTAATACGAGGATCTAACTCGCACTTTACCCCACGGGCCGGTGATGAACTCACCGGCCCGTTTTTGTCATGGGATCTTGAAGGCGAAAATGCAAAAGGTAGGGCTAGACCGCAGACCATGAGCTCTTATTCAATGTTGCTCAAATATCTTTACGATCTTTTGTTCGATCTGGTCGCGAATTTTCCGGAACTCATCGGTCGGCATATCTTTGGGATCCGGGATCTGCCAATCTTCGCGGCGTTTGGCGGCGATGTACGGACACTCATCGCCACAGCCCATGGTCGCAACGAAGTCGTAGGACACCTGCGGAATATCGTCGAGCGATTTAGATTGATGAGTAGTGAGGTCGTAACCGATCTCCCTCATGCATTCGACGGCCTTGGGGTTTACCTTTCCGGAAGGCCGCGAGCCGGCGGAAAACACCTCGACATTCTCGCCTCCGTGAATGCGTGCAAATGCCTCGGCGATCTGACTGCGGCATGAATTCTCGACACACACAAAAAGCAGTCTTTTCATATCACTCATTAGCCGCCGTCGTGCGGCACCAATATTTCCGGGCTCTTATTTACCGGCAGCAGCCAATGGAAAAGAGCGGTCGCAGCGAACGCCCCGAGGATTTGAAAAAGCATAAAGGCCGGGGCGTCTGACGGGCGTATGCCCGCGAATGTGTCACTCAGTGAGCGTGCCAGGGTTACGGCGGGGTTGGCAAACGACGTCGATGATGTGAACCAGTAAGCTCCGGTTATGTAAGCCGCTACGGCAAACGGGACTACTACCGGGCGGTGCATCCGGGACGTGCCCCAGATAATCGACAACAGACCAAACGTCGCGATGAATTCGCCAAGCCACTGTGCCGGGCCGGTGCGGATCTTTGTCGATGCGAAAATGGCCGGCAGCTCGAACATTAGGTTTGCGAGTACGGTTCCGAGTACTGCACCCGAAAACTGCGACGCGAGATACCACCAGCATTCTCGCCATTTGAAACTGCCGGCGAACGCATCGCAAATCGAAACCGCCGGATTGAAATGAGCACCCGAGATCGGACCAAACGCAAGAATGAGCGCGACAAGGGCGCCGCCGGTGGCGATCGTGTTTGCCAGTAACGCAACCGCCATGTTGCCTCCGGCAAGGCGTTCAGCCATTATCCCCGAACCCACAACCGCCGTTAGCAAAAAAGCGGTGCCGGTGAACTCGGCGACACATCGTTGCGGCAGCGTGTGATTCATAACCACGAATTCATGATCAAGTCAGGCCTACTGTTTTAAGTAGCCCAGTATCCAGAGTACGAGGAACACAAGCAAGCCGATTCCCGGTACCGCATACGTCAAGACCGTAAGAAAGGCGCCTTCATTCTTAAGAGAAAAACGCAAATAGTTCTTCATATCCCCATCGTCTCCTTTTAGCCGACGATCTTTTCGAATAGTAAGACGATGCCATAGGAC
>JBKKAS010000098.1:0-3329 GCA_046714595.1 Pyrinomonadaceae bacterium
GTTTGGTCCAGGAGGGAGCCTTCTGGGTTCACAAGTCGAGGTTAGTTCGTCGTTTCCGCGAGGTTAGACTTATATTTCGTGGTCGTCTGCCGGTCATTGATCTCGATGTAGATCCAGCTCGGCGGCACGACGCCTTCAAGGCCGGCGAACCAGATCGTATTCAAGTTCTCGCTTTTTCCCAGAGCGCAGAATCCATACAGACGCTTTCCGGTCTGATCAAAAAAATCTACCCACGAGCGTGAAGAATTTGTGTTGGTGCCGCACGGCGGTAATGCCGGCGCCGCCGCGAACAGCGCGTCCGGATACGTTGAAGAATTGAGCACGCCATAACGGTAACGCACGTACGACGTCCCGCCGGTCGAGTAATATTCCTGACCGACAAAATACAGTACCGGGTTTGGAAGTGGCGGCGGTGTGTTCTGTGCGACGCATTCAATTCTTGAAAATCCAACGATTGCGATCAGCAGGGCGATCGCGGGGTATGTTAGTTTCACTGTGGATCTCCTGGGGTCTGCGATTATGCCTTCGGCGTAATGATACCCCAGTTTCATAACGTTCACCCATGCGTGGTAGAAAAAGCCATCGAGCGAATATGCTCAGCTCCAAGTCGGACCAACTGGCGGGAGCGTGGGGTTGAACGCACCTAGACTGAGGAATGTAGAATTGCACGGAATTTCCGATGAGTTACCCGTCACTCTAACCCCGTGAGGAATGCCGGCGTGGGTTTGTTGACCTGCGGCGAAAGATGCCTTCCGCGTCCGACGCGCTTTCGGTGTATTCCGTCACTTCCGTGTATTCCGTGGTTCGTGTTTAGAAGCTGAAAACCACGGAATATACAGAAGACACGGAACAGACAGCAAAACGACGCACGACCGAAGACTACTCTTCCTTGAGCAACCATTGCTTTACGGCTATTCTGTTTCTGCTTTCGTCGGATTCAGTCTTATGGCGCAAAACGAGAATGTCGTTGCGGTTATCCTGGGTGGCGGTGCGGGCTCGCGCCTGTTTCCGCTGACGCGCGAGCGTTCGAAGCCAGCGGTTCCGCTCGGCGGAAAATATCGTCTGATCGATGTCCCTGTGTCGAACTGTATCAACTCGGACGTGACGCAGATCTTCGTGCTGACACAATACAATTCCGCTTCGCTAAACCGGCATATCTCGCAGACATATCGCTTTTCGACTTTCTCGTCGGGCTTTGTCGAGATACTCGCCGCAGAGCAGCGCAAGGACAGTCCGGACTGGTTCCAGGGAACCGCAGACGCGGTGCGGCAGATACTTCCCCATCTCAGCGACTGGCGTGTCAAAACGCTGCTCATACTCTCGGGCGATCATCTCTACCGGATGGATTACCGCGAGTTTCTGGAACGGCATTATTCGACAAATGCCGACTTGACGATCGCGGTGATCCCGTCGACTGCCGCCGACGCCGAGGGTTTCGGACTCCTGAAAACCGACAGTGCCGGCAAGATAATCGAATTTCGCGAAAAGCCGAACGGCGAAGCGCTGGCGGCAATGCGAGTCGATACGACAAACTTCGGCTTGACGGCGGAAGAAGCCGAACGCCGGCCGTTTCTTGCATCGATGGGTATTTATGTTTTCGATTATAAGAAACTGATCGAGCTGCTCGAGGCGGACGAGGGAGCGGTGGATTTTGGCGGCCAGGTCATTCCATCGGCGATCGGAAAATGCAACGTTCAGGCACATCTATTTGACGGCTACTGGGAAGATATCGGAACGATCCGCGCGTTTTACGAGGCTAACCTCGATCTGGCCTCTCCGCTACCGAAGTTTAATTTTTTCGACACCGATTCGCCGATATACACGCGCAGCCGTCATCTTCCGCCTTCGAAAATTCACAACTGCGACATCGACAACTCGATGGTCAGCGAAGGCTGCATCCTCAACGGCGTGCACGCGCGCAGATCGATAATCGGATTGCGTAGCCGTATTGACGGCGGTGTGCGCATCGAGAACTGCATCGTTATGGGTTCGGATTTCTACGAGTCGATCGAGGAGATCAGGGCGAACCTTGAACGCGGCCTTCCGCACATGGGCATCGGAACTAACACCGTGATCCGGCGGGCGATCGTCGACAAGAACGTCAGGATCGGCAAGGACGTAAAGCTGCTGAACGCCGGCGACATCGATAACTATGACGATCCGACCGGGAGTTTCTATATTCGAGAGGGAATAATAATCGTACCGAAAGGCGCGGTGGTCGCGGACGGCACCGAGATCTAACTCGTGCGGAGCTTCTTTTTTTTCGGCACAACATAATTGTCGCGGTGGTGTACCGCCACGCTGGGCTGATCGACCTTCACTTTTATCCGGCGCGTCTTACCGGGAACGCCCTCGCTCACCGGATAATAACCAATACTATAAAACTCACGAAGCTCGCTCGCTATCTTCGAAAACGCGTTGTTCAGATTTCCAAACGTGCTCGCCAAATAGATCGACCCGCCCGTTCGTATTGCAAGCTGATTGAGGTACTCCTCGGCAAACCGATATTCCTCCGCGGTAGTTCCCCTATCACCCGCGGTCGCGACGCTCGGGCCTTGCGGGATCGAGGTAGGGAACCGATTGTTTGTCGGACCCGTAGGTGGCGTACTCTTTGGTTTCGCGCCGGGAAAGCTGATGACGGATTTGTTTTTCATCGACTGTACGTCGGCAAATGTGTCGTACCGTATTGGATATATCAAAGCGTCGAGTTCCATCGCGTCGCGCAGGTTCTCCATGTCGTTCGACATACGGCTGGTGGTATCGACGCCGTCGGTAAAAAGCACTATCGCCTTCCTGCCCTTGATCGAGCGCAGGCGATCATTCATCGTCATGCTCACCGCCTCGTATAGACTCGTTCCAGTCGAAATTCTTGTACTGCGTATCGCGCGATAGATCGTACCGCGTTCGCTGGTTGCCTCGCAGAGCATGTGAACATCCTGGTCGAACGAGATCACGATGACCTTATCCTCCGGTCGGAGCTGAGCGATGAATGAGATCGCGGCCGACTGTATCTCGCTGATCTTGAACGTCGTCGAATAGCTCATGTCGAGAACCAACGCCACGGTGAACGGCTGCGATTCGTTTGTGAAGTATGCGACCTCTTGCTGCACATTGTCCTCGAACACCTTAAAACTTTCCTGTTTTAGCCCGCCGATAAACCGATTTTTCCGGTCCATGACGCGCACCGGAATGGTAACGAGTCGCGTATCGATCGCAACCACCTCACCGCTATCCGGAATGTTCCCATCTTCTTGCTTGTTTGTATTCGGAGTCGGAGTGGGCGACGGAGAGGCGGGCCTCGTGTTCTGTTTATCGCTCCCTTTCGGCGG
>JBKKAS010000099.1:0-3597 GCA_046714595.1 Pyrinomonadaceae bacterium
GGTCTATACGTCTCCGGCTACAGGACGCGAAGTAGATTGGCTGAAGATCGGTTTCTCGCCGCGAAAAGGAAATCTGTCGCTGTATGTTCTGAACGGTTCGCCGAAGCAGGAAAAGCTTTTGGAAAAGTTGGGAAAGCACAAGACCGGCAAAGGTTGTCTCTACATAAAGCGGTTGTCAGACGTCGATGAAAAAATGTTGGAGAAGCTGGTCAAGGAATCGCTGAAGCGGAAAGGTTGAATTGCCGGGCGGCCGGTTCGCTCTGCCTCTGCACCGAAGGTGCAGAAATACGGTAGCCAGTCGTGAGCTGGGAGGATGGTAAAAATTGTCGAGCACCGGAGGTGCTCGGTTGATCTTAATCGTATCCAGAGGTTCGCTTCGCTCACCACTGGCTACCGTATGGTCGCCGCTGCCGCGGCTCAAAACCAAGAGCGGAGCTCCCGCATTCTGCCTTCTGCCTTCTGCCTTCCGCCCTCTGACTTCTCACACGTCACTCTGTATAATCGTTCCTTTACTAAGCGGAGGAACTTGGTCGCCTTGCAGCACGAACTTCTTATCATCCTCGATTTCGGCTCGCAGTACACACAGTTGATCGCGCGGCGGGTTCGGGAGCAGGGCGTGTATTGCGAGATACACCCGTTCAATTTGCCAGTTGACGAGATCGTCGCGCGGAATCCGAAGGGCGTGATACTTTCCGGAGGTCCATCGAGCGTGACTGACGAGGACGCTCCGCGCGTGACGGCTGACTTTTACGAGAAGGTAAACGCACCGGTGCTCGGGATCTGTTACGGCATGCAGTTGGTCGCGATCGATCTCGGCGGTGCGTCGGAACCGGCGGCGAGACGCGAGTACGGGCATGCGAAATTAAAAGTGCTCAGCGGCATGACGAAACTCTTCAACGAGCTGCCGTTCGAGCTCGACGTATGGATGAGTCATGGCGATCATGTGACGAAGCTGCCCGACGGCTTTCATAAGACGGCGACGACGGGTGATGTCGTGACCGCGATCGAGAATCCGGATCGCGAGATCTACTGCGTTCAGTTTCACCCGGAAGTTTCACACACGCCGCTTGGCAAAGAAGTGCTGCGGAATTTTCTCTTCAATATCTGCCACTGTCGCGGTGACTGGACGCCGGCGAGCTTTATACGTGAAGAGATCGAAAAGATCCGGGCAACTGTCGGCGAGACGGACAATGTCGTTTGCGGATTATCAGGCGGCGTCGATTCGACCGTCGCCGCGACGCTTGTTCACGAAGCGATCGGCGACCGGCAGACCTGCATCTTCGTAAACAACGGCCTGCTCCGCGCCGATGAGTTCGAAGAAACGCTCCGGATGTACAAAGAGAATCTTCACCTGAACGTTCGCGGCGTAGACGCGTCGTCTGAGTTCTACGCGGTGTTGAAGGACATTTCCGATCCGGAGAATAAACGCAAGGCGATCGGCGGAAAGTTCATCGACATATTCGACGCCGAAGCGCACAGGATCGGCGATGTGAAGTGGCTGGTCCAGGGAACGCTCTATCCGGACGTGATCGAATCGGTATCGCTTCGCGGAGCGTCGGTGACGATCAAGACGCATCACAATGTCGGCGGGCTCCCCGAGAAAATGAAGTTGAAATTGATCGAGCCGCTGCGCGAATTGTTCAAAGACGAAGTGCGGCTGATAGGTCGCGATCTCGGCATCCCGGAGAAGATCCTCGAACGGCATCCGTTTCCCGGCCCCGGCCTCGGCGTGCGGATACTAGGCGACATTACGCCGGAGAAGGTCGAGCTGCTGCAAAAGGCGGACAAGATCTTTATCGAAGAGCTTCACAGCTCGGGTCTCTATAAAGATGTCTGGCAGGCCTTCGCGGTGCTGCTGCCGATCCAGTCGGTCGGTGTGATGGGTGATTTCCGGACGTACGAAAAAACCGTCGCGCTTCGCGCCGTCACGTCGACCGACGGAATGACCGCAGATTGGGCTCGGCTCCCGCACGATTTCCTGGCCAGGGTGTCGTCCCGCATCACCAGCGAGGTCCGCGGCGTCAACCGGGTCGTTTACGACATCTCATCGAAACCACCAAGCACCATCGAGTGGGAATAAGCCCATTTTGGATTTGATTTTGGATTTTGGATTCGGGCCATGGCCATCCCTTACCTAAGGGTGAGGCAATTAAAAGAGGCTGCCTTTTTTTGAGACAGCCTCTTCGTTCGTTTATAGGGTGTGGAAGAAATTAGTCGTAGACGTAAACGGGCATTCCGACCTTCACCATTTCGACAAACTGTTTGTCGGCAAATCTCGGGATTCGGGCACATCCATGGCTCGCGGCTTTAACCGGGATCGAGTTACTGCCGTGGATCGCGATACCGCCGTTGAAGTAGCTCGGATTATACAGCGAGCCAAGCGGGGCTTTCCGCGTGCCCTTGATCTGGCGCTGGATCTTGAATGTACCGCGCGGCGTGTAAGCTTTCTCCCACTTACCTTCGCTGAAGTATCGCTCGCCGTTGCCGGTCGAGGTCGCAAGTACGTTCGTCACCTGTCCGGCACTATCCACCAAAAAGATGACCTGTCGCGAGATGTCGATCTCGACGTGCGCCGCGCCCTTGTGCTTTGCAGCCGGGCGATCTGCGAGTCTTAGCGACCGGAGAACTCTGTCGTCGAGTACACCTGTTCGCTTCAGGCCTTCAACTTTTTGGAAAGCGATGATTCCCTGCCGGGTCGAATCGTCCGACTTTCCATCAACCTTTGTTATCCAGTAACCGAGGCCGGAAAGTAGCTGTTCGGCTTCTTTGGTCCTCGCCGCTTTCATTTGAGCGGCCGACACAGTTTCGTTCGCAAATGCGCTCACCGAAGTAAGCGTTGAAATAATCAGAACTGACAATAAACCAACTGAAAGATTTCTTATGATCGCCATTTTTTTGTCCACCAGGATTATGATCCGCCGCAATGTCGGCTCGCACGATAGACGCAAGGTGCAAGCGTTTTTGCGTCCGCCAATCACGAACGCGTACACGCTCAGAAAATTGCGTCAGGGTGGTAAACTCTTTTGGCGATCCCGAATGTCAGAAAGATCCACAAAAATACAGTTTCGCTCAGTGAAATACAGTGTCGACGAGACGTCTGTGCTGGACGGTATTGACCTTGACGTCTACGAAGGCGAGACCGTCGTCTTGCTTGGCGAATCGGGATGCGGCAAGACGACCACGCTGAAGATGATCGACCGGCTGATCGAGCCGACCAGCGGCGAGGTCCTCGTCGACGGGATCCGCACGACCGAGTCGGACCCGATCGAGCTGCGCCTTCGGATCGGTTACGTCATCCAGGACGCGGGGCTGCTCCCTCATTTCACGGTCGCGGATAACGTCGGACTTGTTCCGCGGCTGCTCGGGTGGGAACCGGAACGGCGAAGATCGCGGATCGATGCCATGTTGGAATTGGTCGGCTTGCCGCCGGCAAAATTTGCCGGGCGGTTTCCGCACGAATTGTCGGGCGGCCAGAAACAGCGCGTCGGCCTCGCTCGCTCGCTCGCCGCCGACCCCGACATCCTGCTACTCGACGAACCGTTCGGTGCACTCGACGCGATCACGCGAAGCAGGCTGCAACGGGAATTTGCCGCGTTG
>JBKKAS010000100.1:0-5721 GCA_046714595.1 Pyrinomonadaceae bacterium
CTGCCGATCACTGCCCAATAATTAGGAGGAATATGAAGACAATCTTGATTTTGAGCTTAACGCTTGCGGTTGGCCTTTTAGCCTCGGCCTGCCAAAGCCAGCAATCGAATACCACAACAACCGCAAACTCCAACACCAACGTCAATATGGCTCATGATATGTCGAATATGAAGCACGACATGTCCAATATGACTCATAGCAATTCCGATGTGCACGGCCGCGACATGATGAACATGAACTCGGACCCCGGCGCGGCTCAGCAGGCGTTTGACCTGCAGTTTCTCGATTCGATGATTCACCACCACAATGGTGCCATCGCGATGGCGAAGATGGTGCTCGGTAAGACTGAGCGGTCTGAGCTCAAGGCCTTTGCCCAAAAAATCATCGACGATCAGGCAAAAGAGATCGGCGAGATGAAACAACTCCGTGAACGGTGGTACGAAGGAAAGCCGCCGTCGGTGAACATGGAAATGCCTGGAATGGTTGGTGGGATGAAAAGGATGAACAGCGATCACATGAAGGAAATGAATGAGATGGATCCAGCTCACTTCGACAACCATTTCTTCAATATGATGACTGATCACCACGAAGGAGCGGTCACTATGTCAACGGATGCACTTAAGAGGGGGGAACATCCGGAGATCAAGCAACTCGCTGAACGAATAATTAAGGCGCAGCGACCCGAGATCGAACAAATGGAGAAATGGCAGTCAGCGTGGGGTAAATAAGTCTGCCGTTACTCGTAGAATGCCAGCTTTGACGCACGAATATGATCAATAAACTGATCGAATGGGCAATCAATAATCGCATCCTCGTGATCGCGATTTATATCGGGTTGTCCATCTCGGGTTATTACGCACTCGTAAACACCCCGATCGACGCCATCCCGGACCTGTCCGACAATCAGGTAATCGTGTTTACTGATTGGGCTGGCCGTTCGCCGCGTGAGGTCGAAGATCAGGTAACGTATCCACTTGTTACGAGCCTGCAAGGGCTGGCCGGCGTCCGAGTCGTCCGAGCAAGCTCGGCTTTCAGTTTTTCGATGGTCAACGTGATATTCGAAGACAACGTTGACCTCTATTGGGCGCGCACACGGGTGCTGGAACGGCTCAACCTAGTGTCGGCACAGCTGCCCGAAGGGGTCACCCCGACGCTCGGTCCCGACGCAACCGGGCTCGGCCAGGTCTACTGGTACACGCTCGAGTCCGACAAAATGAGCCTTCGGGACTTGCGAACGCTGCAAGACTGGTTCGTTCGTTACCAACTCAATTCAACGCCCGGCATTGCCGAGGTTGCGACAGTAGGAGGGTACGTTCAACAGTACCAAGTGGACGTCGACCCTAATAAGCTGCGGGCCTACAATCTACCGCTGTCCGCGGTCGTCGAGGCAGTGGAGCGTTCCAATAATAATGTTGGTGGGAATGTCGTCGAACAGGCTGGCCAGTGGGCGGTGGTTCGGGGCATCGGTTTGGTGGAATCAGTCGCCGACGTAGAGAACATCGTTATCAAAGCTCCAGACGGAACGCCGATCTTTGTTCGAAATGTTGGGGAGGTTAAGCTCGGAAACGCCTTCCGGACGGGCGCCCTAGACAAAAACGGAAAGGAGGCGGTGGGTGGCGTTGTCATAATGCGTTACGGCGTGAGCGCGCTCGAGGCGATTGAGAATGTAAAAAAGAAGATCGAGGAGATAAAACCGGGGCTCCCTGCAGGCGTCGAACTCGTCCCATTCTACGACCGAACAGATCTGATCAATCGCACAGCGGACACGCTCAAGACGGCCCTCATCCAGGAACTGATCCTTGTTACCCTAGTAAACCTCCTCTTCCTTGCTCATTTTCGATCAATCTTTATAGTAACGGTGCCGCTCCCCCTGGCCGCTCTCGCCTCATTCTTGTTCATGTACTTCTTTGGAATTACGTCGAACATCATGTCACTCGCCGGTATCGCCATTGCTATCTCCGACCTCGTTGATGCCGGCATAGTCGTAACGGAAAACGCTTACCGCGCAATCGAGAAGGAAGGGGTTAGCCTTACCGACAAAAAACGAGTTTGGGAGATCGTGCTAGAAGCCACGAAAACGGTGGGGCGCCCGATCTTCGCTTCGATGGCGATCATCGTTATTGCATTCATTCCCGTTTTCGCTCTTACGGGACAAGAGGGGAAACTTTTCCATCCGCTCGCCTACACGAAGACCTTTGCGATGATAGCGGCGGCATTTATGGCGGTGACGCTGGTGCCGGTGCTTTGCGGATATTTACTCGGCGGCAAGCTGCGGCCCGAAGAATGGAATCCGATCATGCGGTTCTTGCGCAGGGTGTACAAACCCGTTCTCGTCACAGCCCTTCGAAACCGGTTAGCGACGGTTCTGATTGCACTTGCGTTGTTCAGCGGAGCAATGATCGTCGCGACACAGATCGGGAGTGAGTTCATGCCGCCCTTGAATGAGGGCGACTTGCTGTACATGCCGGTTACTGATCCCGCCATCTCGCTCAATGAAGCTCTGCGCATCATGCAAAAGCAAGACGAGATCCTCAAGACCTTTCCAGAAGTTGAATGGGCCGTTGGGAAGGCGGGACGGGCCGAGACCTCGACGGACCCATCACCGACCAACATGAACGAAACCATCGTTCATTTGAAGCCGCAGGATCAGTGGCGAGACGGGATGACACGCGAAAAGCTTGTCGCCGAAATGGACGCAGCCCTACGATTCCCCGGGGTAACTAACATATGGACGCAACCTATTATCAATCGCATCGAGATGCTTGCGACGGGCATCCGTTCGCAGGTCGGTATAAAGATATTTGGTAACGATTTGGACACACTTGAGGAAACCGCGCGGCATATAGCTGCGGTCGTGAGAGAAGTGCCCGGTGCAGCCGATGTTTATCCAGAACAGATTGGGGGGGCTCCGTACATTGATATTGACATCAACCGTATCGCCGCGGCACGGTACGGCATCGAGGTTTCAACCATCCAGGATGTTATCGAAAAAGGAATCGGGGAAACGAATTTAACAACAACCATTGAGGGCCGCCGTCGATTCCCAATCAGGGTTAGGTACGCTCCTGAATACCGCATGTCACCCGATGCCATAGGTACAATTCCCGTCACATCGCCGGCGGGCGGTTCGATTCCGCTTTCGCAGCTCGCCGAAATCCGCACAGTCGAGGGGCCCTCGATGATTCAGAGTGAGAACGGCCTACTTCGCGGTACCGTGTTGTTAAATGTCAGAGGCCGCGACATTGGAAGTTTCGTCGACGAAACCAAGGCGGCTATCGCGGAAAAGATTGAGCTTCCTGCCGGCTACTACGTCGCGTGGAGTGGTCAGTACGAAAACCAGGAGCGAGCGCGGAACCGGTTGATGATCGTCGTCCCCATCGTCATCCTTATCATTTTTGCAACGCTCTACATGACATATCACTCCTTCCTGGAAGCTGCCCATGTGCTGCTGGCTGTACCGTTCGCACTGACAGGCGGTTTTTATCTTTTATGGCTTCTCGATTACAACTTCTCGGTCGCGGTCTGGGTCGGTTTTATTGCCCTATTCGGAGCTGCCGTTCAAACCGGTATCGTAATGGTTGTTTATCTCGAAGAGTCCGTGAAGCGGAAGACTGAACAGATGGGCGGGCTCAATAGTGAAACTCTACTCGAAGCAGTCACCGAAGGAGCACTTCTTCGCCTTCGGCCAAAGGTCATGACGGTAACGACGATCGTAGCTGGCCTATTGCCGATCATGCTCAGCACGGGTGCGGGCTCCGAAATCATGAAGCCGCTCGCCACACCAGTCTTTGGCGGGATGGTCTCAAGCCTTCTGCATGTGCTTATAGTAACACCCGTGATTTTCTATTGGATACGGCTACATGAGTTGAAACGCTTGGAGAGCGAGACGATTAAAACGGTCTCTGAAGAATGACGTACTCTGTGAAACAACATTATTCGCGCGTCTTCAGCTTTCTTGCCGGCCTGGCGATCGCTTTATCCGCGTTGGAGTTCCCGACAGTTGCCCAAACAATGCCGGCGAGCCCCCAAAATTCAGCGTTCAAGTATCTCGACCCCGTTTTTGGAAAGACTGTCGACGCACTCGTGTCGCTCGCGATCGCAAACAACACAGAACTTATTGCGATGCGCAAAGAGGCGGAGGCCGGAGAAGCACTTCTGCGGCAGGCGGGGCTTCGTCCGAATCCAACTCTCGAGGTCAGCGGTGCACGACAGCTTGGCGGGACGGACAACAACGTGATGGTTCAAGGCGAACTACCTCTTGAACTGGGCGGACGGCGTTCGGCGCGTATCCGCGTGGCGGAACGCGAACTTGAGATTCGGCGCCTGGCCGCGGCCGAACGGGAACGCCAACTTGCAGCCGAGGTCCGTTCGAAATTCGGTGACGCGCTCGCCGCGGCAATGAAGCTTAAGTTTACGGAAGAGATAATTGACAACGCCAAAGAGAATTTTGAACTCGTAGCCGCAAAAGTCACGGAAGGTCGCACACCGCCACTTGAACAAAGTATGGAATCGGTGGAGCTCAATCGAATGCGAGCCGAGCGCGAGACGGCGGAAGGCATTGTGGAAATGCGTATGTTCGAGCTCCGAAATCTTGCCGGTATGTCGCCCGAAGAACCGCTGAAGTTGCGCGGTGACTTTGCCACATTGCTTGGGCCTGTTCCGCCGCAGGAGATCGCAGTCGTGCGCGCACTGCAAACGCGCCCCGACCTCGCCGGTGCCCGAGCGGTAGAACAACTTTCGGCGGCACGCATTGAACAGGCTCGGGCGGAGGGCCGCATTGACGCTGACGTTATGCTTGGGTATCAACGGATGAAATCGGGATTTCCGCTGCTCGGTATCGAGGAATCGACCGGCGCGCTGCTGCCCATCGACAGCAAATTTCATTTCTTCACGTTCGGGGTCCGACTGAATTTGCCGCTTAGAAACCGGAATCAGGGAATGATCGCCGCTGCGCAGTTAGAAGCGGACGCCGCCCGGAACCGACGTGAATTCGGAGAGCTAACCGTCAAACGCGAGATCGCATCGGCGTACGCCCGATACAACCGTGCGCTTCGCGGCATGGAGATCTACCGCGTCGGAGTGCGCGATCAAGCCGCGGCGAACCTCGACGTTGTCAGGCAGACATATGAACTCGGTTCCAAAACACTGCTCGATTACATTGCGGAACATCACCGTTATATGGCAACGGAAAACGGATATATCGACGCGCAGCTTGAGGCGTATCTGGCGCGGGTTGAGATCCTAAAAGCGGTATATGCGTCGGAGCTTGTAAACAAATGAACGAATCAGAAAAGCCCATAGACGAAGAATCAGTCGACAGAACTGTCAGGGACGAGCACATCGTTGCCGACGATGGCGAGATCGTTCGACATGAGGAAGAAGTGACGCCAGTTCGCCGACGCATTCATCCCGGATTGATCGCCGCGCTAATCCTCGCGATCGTCGTCGTGTTTCTCCTCGCGTGGTACTTCTTTGGCACGTCGAGCGAAGCAGGTAAGCCGGTTCCCGCTCCGAGATCTTCCGTGACCGACACCCCGCCCGAAACGCCGGCGAACAAGACGCTGACGTTGTCACCCGAACAGGTCCAGAACGCAGGCATTACTATCGAACCGGTTGGTGAACAATTGGCCACCGACAGTAGCGAGACATCCGCGACAGGTACGGTCGAAGCAAACGCATATAAACAGACGCCGGCAGTGGCTCTTGTAGGAGGCATTGTCC
>JBKKAS010000101.1:0-5905 GCA_046714595.1 Pyrinomonadaceae bacterium
CGATTGAAGAATCATTACTCGATGATGCTGCCGGCTCGTGACAAGTTTGGCGAAACGCTTAGGAAACTGGTTGACGACAGAGATCCGAAAACGATCGCACTCAACATGGGTGGGACGCGCGGCCAACAGAGCGGTTTGACGTACGACGGCTACAAGTTCCTGGCTGAAACCCTGGGACCGGCCAACGAAAAGAAGTTCGTCTCGGCCGCGAACCTGTTGACGGAATTTTTCGACACACGTCTGCCGGACGAGCTAGAACATTACCGCACGGCCGTGCTGGCGACGGACGTTATCACCCGTCGCGCATTCTCGAGTGAGGTCATCAAGCCCGGCAAGACGACCGTCGGTGATGTTCGCTGGTGGATGCTCCAGCAGCTCAACGATATCGGGGTCGACACCTGGTTCCAACCGGACCTGCGCGTTCAACGACAGACGGCGCAGACGGGAACCACCGGTCAGTTCCTGAGCACCGCCGATGAGAAAGTAATCCTCATGCCCGGCGATTTGATCCACGTCGATTTCGGACTCAATTACATGGGTCTTAGCACCGACTGGCAAAAGCACGCTTACATTTTGAAGCGCGGCGAAACGGATGTGCCCGCTGGATTGAAAGCCGCACTGAAAAACACGAACCGGTTGCAGGACATCTTGTTCAATGTCGCCCGCGCCGGGATGACCGGAACCGAGGTTTACGGGGCGGTGATGGCAGAAGCGAAGAAACAGGGAATCAACGCGATGATCTATTCGCACCCGCTCGGGACACATGGCCACGGACTCGGGCCGTCGATCGACTTCCGCGGAAATATCGGCGGCGGAGTTAACAAGATAATTCCTGGCTCCTACATGTCGATCGAGCTCAACACCTCGACGGACGTTCCCGAATGGAACAACCAGCGCGTCACGATCATGGCCGAGGACGACGCGTACATGACCGAGACCGGCTACAAATTCTTTCGCCCTCGTCAGACCGAGTTCTATTTGATCAGATAACGGTACGCGGGCATCTTTTGCCTGCACGTTTGATCCTGCGGACGTGGACGTCCGGCTTACCCTATGATTCCAGTTTCGAAAGCAGTAGCTATCGTTAAACGCGAATGCAGCGCACTCGGTATCGAAACGATCCGGCTGAATGATTCGGTCCGGCGCATCCTTGCCGAAGATATTCTCGCTGACACGGATATGCCGCCATTCGACCGCTCGCAGATGGACGGATTCGCGGTCAAGGCGAAAGATACGATCGACGCTCCCGTTGTACTGAAGATCGTCGGCGAATCGGCCGCGGGTCGCGGTTGGCACGATCCGGTGGGCTCCGGGGAAGCCGTGAGGATAATGACCGGCGCGCCGGTTCCCCCGGGATCCGACGCGGTTCAAAAGCTTGAGCTGATCCGCGAATCCGGGAACTCGGTGACGATCCGGGAGCCGACCGAGAAGGGTCGCTTCATCGTCAGGAAAGGCGCCGAGATCAAGAAAGGCGCAAGACTATTTCGATCGGGTGAGGCCGTTAACGAGAAGATGGTTGCTAGCCTGGCCGCATTCGGTTACGGACGTGTAAAGGTCTGTAAGCGACCGTCGGTTTCGATCCTTGCAACCGGGAGCGAGATTGTGGGCGTTGACCAGCAGCCCGGACGAGATCAGATCCGAAATTCGAACTCGACGATGCTGAAGGTCCTCTGCGAACAGGCCGGAGCTCTGGCGAAGGTCCTTCCGCGGACGGGCGATGATCTTAAGAAACTGAAGGCCGGCATCGCGAAGGCTGTCAGTGAGAGATCGCAAATTCTTGTCATGACTGGCGGCGTATCCGTCGGGAAATACGATCTGACAAAAGCGGCACTACGTGAACTTGGGGCCGAGATCTTTTTTGAAAGGGTTCGCCTCAAACCGGGAAAGCCGACGGTTTTTGCTCGAATTGACGACACCGTGATCTTCGGGCTTCCGGGCAATCCGGTTTCAGCAGCAGTCACCTTCTACTTGTTTGTTAGAACGGCGATCTTGAAAATGCAAAATGCGGCTCAAACGGATTTGCCGTCGGGTTCTGCCGTGCTGACATCGATCGCAAAAGCGGCAAAGGAACGCGACACATATCTTCCGGCGACACTCGAGACCGATGGAAACGGACGGCTTCTGGCAACGCCGCTTCGCTGGCACGGCTCATCGGATTTCGTCGGCTTCGCCAGGGCTGAAGCCTTGATCGTACTCGCAAGAGGCATCACCGTTTCGACGAACGAGGTTGTGAAGGTCCTTATTCTGTAGAAGTAATTATGCAGACGCCAAAGGCCATGGGCCACTATGCGATCTACGACACGGTCGAGAAAATACTGCTGCCCGAGAGCCGCGGCCGGCTTTTGGATGTTCCGGCGGGCGAGGGCGCCCTGGCGTTGCGGTTGCGAGAAATGGGCTTTGACGTTGCATGCTGCGATCTGTACCCACAGATCTTTAAGCTTGAGGATGTCGAGATCAGATCCGGCAACCTGGACAAAACCCTTCCCTACAGCGATGCGGAATTCGATCATGTCGTCTGCGTCGAAGGCCTCGAGCACATCGAGAATCCGACCAATGCGATCCGGGAGTTTTCACGCGTCCTGCAGCACGGCGGGCACCTGGTTATCAGCGTGCCGAACATCATGAATATCGAGGAGCGTTTGAAATGGCTTTTCGCGGGGTATACTTCGCATTTCAAACCGCTGTCGTCCGAAGTTAGGAATCAGGTCGCAAGCGAATATGGCGGAATCGAGGAAGTCGCGTTGCACGTGAACCCGATCGGCTATTCTGAAGTTCGCTTCCTGCTCGAAACGAACGGCTTTGAACTCGAATCTGTTCATGTAGACAAG
The DNA here is from genome assembly GCA_046714595.1 of Pyrinomonadaceae bacterium. Classification (GTDB taxonomy): domain Bacteria; phylum Acidobacteriota; class Blastocatellia; order Pyrinomonadales; family Pyrinomonadaceae; genus OLB17. The sequence continues at coordinate 2,829 of JBKKAS010000101.1, forward strand.
CGAAAGCGTAATGCGGTTTTGCTATTGCCGCTTGTCGGTCTTATTCGGCTGATCGCACGATTTTCATCTCCGGCGAAGCGAACCGCGCGATGGACCCCTGAGCTGAATGCGGACGAAGTACTGCTCGGCGGTAATACACTGATCTTCAAGGCGAAAAAATTATGAGCGAGCTTTCGCATTTCGACGAGACGGGAAAAGTGAAGATGGTCGATATATCCGATAAAGAAATTACAACGCGGCGCGCTGTAGCGTCGTGCAGCGTACGATTGTCGACGGAGACGCTTGAAGCACTGCGCTCCCAAACCAATCCGAAAGGTGACCCGCTCGAGATCGCCCGGATCGCCGGAATAATGGCCGCGAAGAAAACGTCAGAGCTCATCCCGCTTTGTCATCAGATTGCTCTTTCGAAGGTGAATGTCACGGCCGAGATCCGCGACTCGGGAATTTATCTTGAGGCCGAGGCGATAACCGATGCGAAGACCGGCGTCGAGATGGAAGCCCTTACTGCAGTTTCAATTGCTGCTTTGACGATCTACGACATGTGTAAGGCCGTGCAGAAAGATATCGAGATCACGAACATCCGGCTGGAGAGCAAGAGCAAATAGTGCTAAACGGTAAACTGTAAGTGGTAAGTGCTACGGCTCACCACTTACAGTTTACCGTTTACAGTTTACCGTTACGAAGGTCTTACCTTCGTCTGAACTTTGATGTAATATTGCACGTAAAGGCAGACAAGGAGATTTACCCAGATTATGCGACACAGAATAGCCGAAGACGCCAAACCCCAGCTTTTACTTTTGCTGCTCGCGACCGTTGTCACGCTGGTGCTTTGGTTCATACCGTTTGCCGAGTACCTGGTCTATCCGATCCGGCTCTTTGTCACATTCATCCATGAGAGCAGTCACGCTCTGGTCGCGGTGCTGACCGGCGGTGCGGTCCAAAGCCTGACGATATCTATGGACGGGAGCGGCGTAGTTTATGCGGCACCAAGCTCCACGATCGGGGCACTCCTTACGTCGAGCGCCGGATATCTGGGAACGACCGCGTTCGGGGTGCTGATGCTCTTTTTGATTCGTCGATCGTTCTCACCGAATAAGATCCTGACGGCGCTGGGAATTTTTGTCGCGGCGATGACGGTCGTGTTTACGATCATCAGCCCGGTGTTTAATTTCCTTTCGCACAATGCCGCATTCTCGAGCATAGTCTTCACGATCAACGCTGGTGCTCTTCTCGCAGCCGCTCTTGTCGGTTTAGGAATTTATTCGACGGCCCGTGTTGCCAGCTTCGCGGTCGCTTTCCTCGCCGTGCAGTGTCTGCTAAACGCAGCACTCGATCTCATCAACGTTTTCTTTATCAACGCTCCGCTTGTCGGCGTTAATATGCAGACCGACGCCGCCAACATGGCGACCGCGACCGGTATTCCCGGGATCTTTTGGGTCGTCATCTGGATGGGGATCTCGCTGGTGATGATCTCACTCGGTCTGCGCCTTTATGCGGTGCGGCAGAATAAAGCAACGTCGAACGATTCGGTATTTGAAGATTAGTTTTGTCGGACCCCGGAGCGGTTGGGTCGTTCATAAGCTCGCGAAGCGAGCGTCGGTATAAGGCCCGGGCGTAAGCCCGGGTAATACGTTCAAGGCGGAAGTAGAGCCGTCGTCAGACGGCGGCAGCTTCGAACGAGATTAGGTTCTGTCGCTCGCATACGCGAGCTGGCCATCAAATCATCACGTTACCCCGGCCTTACGCCCGGGGCTATATACATACGCCGTCTAAGACGGCTCTCGATCTCAACCGTTCCCTATTTCGAATCGATTCTTCCTAATAGTGCAAAAATGAAAACGTTATTCTCACTGTTACTTTTCGCCGCGGTGCCTCTCTCGCTCTCCGCCCAAATCAAGAAACCGCAGCCACCGCCGGTTAAAATTCCTTTCACCGAATCGCGCCAAGTCGTTGTCGTCACGACAAAGGATTGGAACGCGACGCAGGGTAAAGCGCATCTATACGAACGGTCGTCCAAAACGGCGAAATGGAAATCTAAGGGCGAAAATTTCCCGGTCGTTGTCGGTCGCAGCGGACTCGCGTGGGCTAACGAATCTCCTCCTGTAAGGCCGCGCGGCGAAAGAAAAGGACCATATACCCTCGATAGCGTTCCGGTGAGCGAACGGCTACATAAGACGGAAGGTGATGGCAGATCACCCGCCGGTGAGTTCCCGCTGACGTTCGCGTTCGGATCGGCGGTGAAGCCGGAGCAGCTCACATTTCCCTACACGCGAATCGTAGAACACACGGAGTGCGTCGATGATGTGAAGTCGCACCACTACAACAAGGTCGTTAATCGCGTGCAGGTCGGCATTTTCGATTGGAGAAGTTCGGAAAAGATGCTCCAGGTCGGCGAACCGTACTCTCTCGGCGTTTTCGTCGCTTATAACTCGTATCCCGTCGTCCGAGGAAACGGATCCTGTATCTTCCTGCATGTCTGGAAGGACGCAGCCAGCCCGACAAGCGGTTGCACTGCGATGGGACGCTTCGATCTTGAGCGGATAGTCGGATGGCTCGAACCGGGGCACAATCCGTATCTTGTACAACTGCCCGAAGCCGAATATAAGTCTTTTAGGAAGTCGTGGAATCTGCCGAAACTCAAATAACGCTCGCGAGCATTCCTCTCGGCGGTCGTCTGCTTATCCGTTCCAAAACTGACTGGCGTGTCGCGGTAGTTTCGCGAATAACTGAGGATCAGATAACCATCTCCGTCGCATCACCGAAGGGATACAACTATCGCCTCCGGCGTACCGCAGACTCGCACGTCGAATTCGACGGACGCATTCCCTTTCTCACGATCGACGACGCCGAAGCCTGGCGTGAGAATTTCTCGACCTACGATGTGCGATGGTAACGAACCTAGCCGGGCTCTCCAGAGTTAGTAAGACGGCCGAAAAAGCGGCCGACCGACCATAGCCAGACGTGAAACGTCTGGAGATCGGGTAGAATGCATCCCGCACTGAAAGTGCGGCAGGCCATTCATCTGCCGCACCTTCAGTGCGGGGATGGTTAATCTCCAGTTCCAGACGTTTCACGTC
>JBKKAS010000102.1:0-3163 GCA_046714595.1 Pyrinomonadaceae bacterium
TCTCAGAAAATCCTGGTGATACTTTTCGGCAACGAAAAATTCGACGAGCGGGACAACCTCGGTCGCGACTGGTTGCTGTAGCGCTTTGGACGATTCGAGGGCGAGAATAAATGCGCTCGCCGCCTTCTTCTGCTTAGCGTCCGAGTAAAATATTGCCGAGCGATATTGCGGTCCGACATCAGGGCCTTGACGGTTCAGCTCGGTCGGGTCGTGGGCGACGGTAAAGAAAACGTAAAGAAGCTGTTCGTACGTGACCTTCGCGGGATCGAAGCGGATCTCGATAGCCTCGGCATGTTTTGTACTTCCGCTGCTTACGTCGTCATAGTTCGCAGTCTCCTTTGTTCCGCCTGCATACCCCGATCTGACATCGATAACGCCCTTCACATGCTCAAAGACCGCTTCGACGCCCCAGAAGCATCCGCCTGCAAAAACGGCCTTTTGTTCGGCTCCGAACGCTGAGGCGGAAAGCAGAAGCGAAAGAGCTAATGTACTAAGTAGTCGAAAAGGAAGATTGCGCATAGATTTCATAATTCCCTCGTGTTCCGATATTATTCGATGATAACGCAGAAGTAGATTATGTCCGACGAATTCGATTCGCCCCGAGCTCCCGAGCCAGTTGGTTTGTATCCGCACGCGCGACGTGTCGGCAATCTATTGTTCCTTTCGGGAGTTGGCCCGCGTGAGCGCGGAGCAAAACAAATTCCGGGTGTCGAGCTCAACGAAGCGGGCGAGGTCGCGTCATACGATATTGAGGCCCAGTGTCGCTCGGTGTTTCAGAATGTGCGGTACATCCTGGAAGATGCAGGCTCGGCGTGGGAACAGATCGTGGACGTGACCGTTTTTCTTACCAACATGAAAAATGATTTCGCGATATACAATCGCGTATACGCAGAGTACTTTTCCGACAACCGTCCATGCCGAACGACGGTCGAGGTGAATGCCTTGCCCACGCCGATCGCGATCGAATTGAAAGTCATCGCAACGGTTGATTAGATAATTAAAAAAGGAGAATGAAAATGACCCCAGCAGAGACAAAAGCGGTCGCGACGAAAGGCTTCGCGACACACGGACCCGAAGCGAAGTTCGAGCCTTTCGAATTTACACGTCGCGAGGTCGGTCCGAACGACATTCTTATCGACATCGCGTTTTGCGGCATCTGCCATTCGGATATCCATCAGGCAAAGAACGAATGGGCGGACACCATGCCCGCAACGTATCCGATGGTGCCCGGGCACGAGATCGTCGGACGCATCTCACAGGTGGGCGACGCGGTCACGAAGTTCAAGGTCGGCGACGTTGCCGGCATCGGTTGCTTTATCGACTCTTGTCGCGAATGCCCCGCTTGCACCAGCGGTATCGAGCAATACTGCACCAAGGGCTCCGCGTTCACATACAACGGAACCGAGATGGACCGCGAGACGCCAACCTACGGCGGCTATTCGAACAAGTATGTGATCGATGAAAAGTACGCTCTAAAAGTAAATGCGACCGGCGATCTCTCGGGCGTCGCCCCGCTGCTCTGCGCCGGAATCACGACCTATTCGCCGCTGAAACGTTGGGGAGTTGGCCCCGGTAAGAAAGTTGCGATCGCTGGTCTCGGCGGTCTCGGACATATGGGTGTGAAGATCGCCGCTGCGATGGGTGCCGAAGTGACCGTGCTGAGCACATCGCCTTCGAAAGAAGCTGACGCCCGCAAACTCGGTGCAAGCAATTTCCTGAACATGAAAGACGCCGACGCGACCAAGGCCGCTACCGGAAGTTTCGACCTGATACTAGACACCATCTCCGCAAACCATGATTACAACGCTTACCTGTCGCTGCTGGGCCTCGAAGGCGTGATGGTGATCGTAGGCGTACCGACGGAACCGACTGCATTGCATGCGTTCTCGCTGATCGGCGGGAACAAAGCGCTCGCCGGGTCGCTGATCGGCGGCATTCCCGAAACTCAGGAGATGCTTGATTTCTGCGTGCAGCACAATATCACCTCGGACGTGGAGGTCATCACACCGGATCGGATCGAAGAAGCTTACGATCGCACTGTTAAGTCCGACGTCCGATACAGGTTCGTGATCGACATGAAATAAAAGTTAAAAAGCAGAAGAGTGAAAATGTGGCAAAGTTAGTGGCTTCGGATCTAACTTTTCACCTTTTCCCTTTTTCACTCTTTCACTTTTTCACGTTCTTATGAGATACGTTGCATTGCTACGCGGTATTAACGTAGGTGGAAATACGATGATCAAGATGTCGGACTTGAAAGCGAGCTTCGAAGATCTCGGTTTCAAGAACGTCATTACTTACGTTAACAGCGGGAATCTCGCATTCGACGCCAACAAGATTTCGGAAGAAACACTGGCGTCAAAGATCGAGAAAGCGGTCGAGAAGATCATCGACAAACAGGTGCTAGTAATGGTGCGAGAGCAGCGCTCGATCAACGATGTCCTCAAGCACAATCCGTACGAAGGCGAATACGAATCGCACAAGCAAATGCATGTGCTGTTTCTGAAGGAGCCGGTCCCGTCGTCGAAACGCGAGGAAATCCTTGGGCTGCAAAGCGCCGGCGAACGCATCGCTGTCCGGGGACGCGAGATCTACGCCCTGCTCCTCGGCGGCATGTCTGAGAGCTTGCTCGGAAGAGGACTGATCGAGAAAAAGCTAAAGATGCCGATGACGGCTCGAAACTGGCGTACCGTCGAGAAGCTGGCCGAGCTCTAAACGTTCCCCTTCCTACAAACTGAAAACTAAAAACTGAAAAGTGAAAACTGGTAGAATGTCCTCGTTTTCGATTTTTAGATTTCACTTTTTATTTGTTTGGAGAACTTCTCATGCCGGTCAGAAGACCTTTCAATTTCAAACAGTGGATAGACGAACACCGGCATTTGCTGAAGCCGCCGGTTGGAAATCAATGCGTCTATGACGACGACGATTTCATCGTCATGGTTGTCGGCGGGCCGAACTCGCGAAAAGATTATCACTGGGACGAAGGCGAAGAGCTTTTCTATCAGCTCGAAGGCGATATCAAAGTACAGATCCAGGAAGACGGCAAACCAGTAGAGGTTCCGATCCGCGAGGGTGAGATGTTCCTGCTGCCGCCGCGTATTCCGCACAATCCGATTCGCGGTGCGAACACCGTCGGCCTCGTCATCGAACGAAAGCGGCACGAAGG
>JBKKAS010000103.1:0-7965 GCA_046714595.1 Pyrinomonadaceae bacterium
GCGATCTTGTGATAGACAACTACGCTGATCCACTCGCCGGCCTGCTTCACTTTCGGATTCAATATTCCAAGTTCACTCAGCCCTTCGACGATCGCGGCCTTCTGCTCAACAAGAATTCCCGACAGCACAAGTGTCTTGCGCGCTTTGGCCAGCAGTATCGGCAGCAGCGGCTTTATCACGTCGAGGGTAAGATTCGCGCAGACAAAATCGAAAACGGGGACTTCATCCGTGATCGACCCGGTTAGAAACTCGATAGCATCTCCGACGTCATTCAATTTGGCATTCTCTCTCGCGATCGCGATTGCGTCGGCATCGGTATCGCATGCGAGCAATTTGAAATTTGAAATTTCAAATTTAGGATCTGAGATTTTAGATCTGAGATTGATCTTCGCGGCCGCGATCGCAAGAATTCCCGTACCTGTTCCGACATCCAGAAAACTGTCCCCGGGGGCGTAATTATTCTCAATCGAGCGTAGGCACAGCTGCGTCGTTTCATGCGTGCCGGTACCAAACGCCATGTTCGGATCGATACGGATCACTATCTTGGTTTCGTCCTCTAGATCGCTCCACGGCGGCGCGACGATCAGCCCACCGATCGTGGTTGGTTTCCAATGTTTTTTCCACTCCGCGAGCCAGTCGGTATCCTCTATTTTGCTTCGCTCGGTTTGTATGATCGCATCTTCGGTCAACCCGTAAGCGCGGAGCGCGTAGTGCAACTCGTCCTGGACCTGCTCTTCGTCCGGTGCTTCATTAAAGTAGCCGACAACGATGACACTCTCGGAGTTTTTGTTTTGAAGGTAATTGATCTCGGTCCCGAGCGCTTCGAGAGAGTTGAACGTGTACTCGAGCGCTTCCGAGGCTTCGGGCGCGGCAGTCACCGCGATGGAATACCAGGCAGGCGAGGGCAGGTTCACTCTTTCACTCCGATCTCGTCCAGATCTCTCGGCTGATTTCGCCAATCGGCGACGACTTTCACGAAGAGTTGCAGATATACCTGCATGCCCACAAGTTTTTCGATATCGGCGCGGGCGTCGCTTCCGATCCTTTTCAGCTTCGCTCCACCTTTTCCGATGATGATGCCTTTCTGCGAGTCGCGTTCGACGTAGATCGCGCAGAATATGCGCGGCCTCTTGGGATCTGAATCGTCCCAGCGCTCGGTGACAACTGCGGTCACGTACGGCAGCTCTTCGCCGGTCGTCGCAAGAATTTTCTCGCGGACCATTTCGGCAACTATCGTCCGCAGCGGCTGGTCGGTCAACTCATCTACATCGAAGATCGGCGCACCTTCCGGCAGATGCTTGACGATCTGCCGGAGAAGGTTGTCGATCGCTTCGCCTCTCAAGGCAGAGATCGGAACGATCTCGGCAAACTCATGCTCGTTCGAATAATATTCGATCAGCGGCAGCAGCAGATGCTTTTCTTTAACTTTGTCGATCTTGTTCAGGACAAGGATGGATGGTTTGCCGGATTCCTTCACCAGGTCGAGCACGAAGCGGTCGCCGTTTCCGGTCGATACGCTCGCATCGCGGAGAAGGACGACGAGATCGACGGAGAGTATCGCATCATGCACGGCCGCCATCATGCGCCGGTTAAGCAGGTAACCGGGCTTGTGAACGCCGGGCGTATCGACAAAAACGATCTGGCCTTTCTCGTTGGAGACTATGCCCTGAATTTTGTGACGTGTTGTTTGCGGCTTGTTCTAAACGGCGGCGATCTTTTCGCCGACGAGGTAATTTAAGAGTGTGGATTTGCCGGCGTTTGGCCGTCCAATAAGTGCGACGTAACCGCTGCGAAAGCTTGAATCGGGCATTAGGACGAGGTTAGCACAACCGGTGAGGATAAGTGATGAGTGACCAGAGACAAGTGATGAATTTGGATCAAGACTTCTTGCTCGTCACCCGTCACTCATCACTCATCACTGATTCTTCAACAGTCTCTGCTTTGCAGCCAACGCTTCGTTGTACGCTCCGCCGGTTACGTTACCGATCTTGATCGCGGCATCATATACGCCCATCGCGTACGAGTTCTCGTCGTAGAACTCGTATATCTTCGCAAGTGCAACGTAAGAGAGCGAGAGCAACGCCTGATCCACTTGTTGCTTCTGTGCGATCCGGACGACATTCTCGTAGGCGACCTTTGCCTCGAGCAGCCTTGCTTTTTGCCGTTCCGGATCCGTGAGGCTCTCTGCCATGAGACTTGAGACACGTCCGATACTGTATTGGATCCGGGGCTCGCCCGGATTCTGATCGAGCAGCGTCTTTAGTTCCGCCCCGGCCTGTGCATAGTTTTTCCCATCGATCAATTTCTGGATATCGACGAGCCGTGTAGTGACCGGGTTTACCGATATGACCGTCTGCGCAGTATTTTTTCCTCGCTGATCCCGTGCGGCAAGTGCACGCTTGCGAGCTTCGGCGAACGATGCGTAACGGCCGGGTTCCTTTGCGGGATCGAACGACAGGAGCATCTCACGCATCGACGACGCGATGTCGAAACCGGAATCCTCGACACCTTTCAGCTGTTCGGCAAAATAGAAGACGAGGACGGCGCCTTTGTCGTAATCCTCGGAAAGTTGAAGGGCGGTTTCGTCCGATAGAGCGGCCTGGTATTTCTGAAGGTCCAGCGAGATCGCCCTTTTCTCATCGGGCGTTTTCGCCTGGTCGATACGCTGTCGGCTCTGCTGCAAGGCCACGCTTTTCCTAAAATTCTCAGTTTGTTTTGCGTCGATCGCCGCGACGAGCGAGCGGGCGATCGTCAGATAAACGTCGGGCGATATTTTCGGGTCGACCTTTCGCCGTTCTTCAAGGATCGCTTTCACGCTGTCGCGCATGACGGCGATGTCTTTCGCGCTGTTAAATACGATCGGGTCGATGACGAATTGCAAAAAGCCGCGACGAACTTCGGAAAACATTACATTCGTCTCCGGCGGCACCACCACGAAATAATCATCTTTGATATTCAGATAGATGACGTTGCCCGTCGGTGCAAGCATTTCCGGTACGATGTAAAATCGACGTTCGCGTTCGCGAGTTTCGGTCTTATTCAACGTCGCGGTCTTGCTGCCCGATTTCTGCGTTTGAGTTTTTATTTTTTCGGCGAAATAAAGCTGAGGCCTCGTATGTAGATAATTCAACAGGTCATTTACCATTTCGCGCGACGACGGACGTAACTGGCTGTCGGACGCCCGTTGATAAGCTTTCACGTACTCGTTGATATTTCCGCCAATACTCGAACGCCGGTACAAATCACGGACAAGCGGAGCGAAGTCGAGCACGTCGAGAAGGTTGCCGGGAAGGTCGCTTGTCACGATCGGGTCGGCGAGCTCGGGCACCGGTGTCAGGGCGTAAGCCATTGAGATGAACGGGGCGACGATCTCGGCATCGGTCGCATTCGGATGACGTCTCTTATGTTCGATCACGAATGACGAGATACGCTGTCGCAGATCTTGGTTCAACGCCGCGAGGTCGCTTCGCAACAGCTCACGAAACTTCGTGCCCTCCGGCGAAAGCTTTGTATTAATGACCGGAACACTCTCACCCGATTCGTTCGTCGTCCGTGCCGCGTCGAGGGTCGCCAATACGACGATCACGCGCTTGTCGGGCTCGATCCTTACCCCATGATTCAGGAGATCGAACCCCGCCGGAACATTCTGTGCGACCGCACTGCCCGCGAGAACGAAGAACACAATCGCTAAAAACGTCTTTTTCATCTGGATCGCCTGACTGATACAAATTTCGGCAAAGAAGACCTCCACAAGTAAAGAAATTTTAAGGAAACTCTCGAAGGGAAATCTCTCCAAATGCGAAGGTGCTCTTTGCCTGTCTAAGAGATGAATTTTACCGAAACGGGGATGCTTGCACAAAGCCGTACACAAAAAGAAGACGCCACGACAACGGCGTCCCCTTTTACGGCTGTATGGATATTTAATTTAGCTAAAACTGCTCAGGGCACTGGCTTCATCTTCGAAAACGTCAAACACGGTCAAAAGCTTGGTGATCGCCAGCAGGTCCTGAATCTTCTGTGTCAGGTTCAAAAGCTTCAGCGTTCCACCTTCTTTGCTGACCGCGGTGAAACTTGATACGAGCTCGCCGATGCCGCTCGAATCGACATAGCCGACACTGCCGAGGTTGAGAAGGATCTTATGCTTGCCTTCGCCAAGCAACCGGCGGATCGCGCCTCGCAAAGCGACGCTGCCCTCGCCGATGGTAACCTTACCGCTTAAATCAAGAATGGTCACATCCCCGGCCTGACGTTCAGAAATATTTAAATCCGACATTTGTTTCTCCTCTTTTATTAAGTAGTTTGATAGCAGATTCTAGACCAAGCCTATCGCAAAGTCTACGCGGGAAAGGAATTCATCCCCGCTTTATCATTCTTACGACCATGCCGCCGCCCTCGTGGTTAGACCACTCGACGACGTCCATAAACGATCGCATGAAAAGTATGCCCCGGCCGTTCGTCTTTAGAAGATTCTCCGGGTTCGTCGGATCCGGGATCTCTGTTACATCGAACCCAGGGCCGTAATCGCGAACAGTTATCTCAAATCCCTCGGCCGTCCGGGCGAGTGTCACATCTACATCCTTCCCCTCGTCGAACTTGTTACCGTGTTTGATCGCATTGGCGACAGATTCGCGAATGGCAAGGTCGATAGCCGACACGAGGTCGGCGCCGAGCCCCTGCTGTTTCGCAAACTCGTCCGCCTTTATTGCGGCTTCATCGACAGATTCGATGCGGCTCGGCAATTTGATTTCCTGAATTTCAGACACAGCGTTGTCCCTGTAAGTTAAAGGGTTAAGATGTTGCTGTCAAGACAAATTGCCGCCATCCGGTCTAGAATGATTTTCATATGATCATCCGCCCTGCCGAAAATCTTCGAGGCGAAATCAAGCTCCCGGGCGACAAGTCCATATCGCACCGGGCGGCGATGTTTGCGTCGATGGCGGTTGGTCAGACCCGAATAGACAACTTCTCGGCAAGCGCTGATTGCGAATCGACACTGGAATGTTTGACCAAACTGGGCGTCGATCTAAAACGGGACGGAGCGTCGGTCATTGTGAGCGGTGTTGGGAAGACGGGCCTCCAACCAGCCGTCGAATCGCTCGATTGCGGCAACAGCGGTACAGCGATGCGGCTTTTCGCAGGACTGTTAGCGGGTCAAAGATTTAACTCCGTGCTCGTCGGTGACGACTCGCTCCAAAGTCGTCCAATGAAACGAGTGATCGAACCGCTCGGAGCGATGGGGGCTGTCATTGAATCGAATTCCGGCAGGGCGCCGTTAACGATCCACGGGCACAATCCGTTGACCGCATGTGAGCACACGCTCGAAGTCGCATCGGCGCAAGTGAAATCTTCGATCCTGCTTGCCGGCCTCAATGCCGACGGTCAAACCTCGGTCGCAGAGCCCGTTCCGACCCGGGACCACACTGAGCGCATGCTGCGATGGTTTGGTGTCGATGTCCGCGAGTCGCGGGTCGACGGCGGTAAAATGATCGCGGTCAACGGGGATTGCCGGCTTTCCGCGAATGACCTCATGGTACCGGCCGACATCTCGGCCTCAGCTTTTTTTTTAACGGCTGCTGCGTGTCTGAACGATTCGGATATTCTGATACGAAACGTCGGGCTGAATCCGACGCGGTCCGCAGTCGTTGGAGTCTTGCGCCGGCTTGGGGCAGATATCCGTCTCTCAAACCAGCAAGAGCAGAACAACGAGCCGGTTGGTGATATTCGTATCTTCGGCGGACTAGGGAAGGCTACGGAGACGGTGATCAGAGGTGCCGTGATCGCAAACCTGATCGACGAGCTCCCGATCCTCGCGGTTTTCGGAACGCAGATCGAGGGTGGGCTAGAGATCCGCGACGCGGGGGAACTTCGCGTTAAAGAATCCGATCGCATTGCGACGGTTGTCGAGAACCTCCGACGAATGGGCGCCGATGTTGAAGAATTCGACGACGGTTTTCGGGTCGGGAAATCTAAACTGATCGGGGCGAAGGTGGATTCGTTCGGCGATCATCGGATTGCCATGGCCTTTTCCGTTGCCGGGCTGCTGGCCGACGGCGAAACCGAAATCAATGGGGCCGAATGCGCGGACGTTTCGTTTCCGCGATTTTTTGAGGAACTTGAGAGCGTCATCAATTACAAATAACGGGACACGGGTTGCGTTGACAGGGTTCATGGGTGTTGGGAAATCCAGCATCGCGCGGCACCTGTCAATGCTGCTTGAATGCGAACGCGTCGATCTTGATCTGTTTATCGAAGACCACGAGCACCGGAAGATCCACGAGATGATCGATAAAGATGGCCTACCGTTTTACCGCGAGGTAGAAACGCGAAATCTTGAGCGGGTGCTATCGGAAACCAAAGTGCAGATTCTATCTCTCGGCGGAGGGACATGGACCGTGGACGAAAACCGACGGCTTCTCAAACAACATGGATTGACCAGCGTCTGGCTCGAATCGACTTTTCAACACTGCTGGCACAACATCAGAATGTCTAAAAAGGAACGGCCCCTCGCGCGTAACAAACCCGCCGCAAAAAAGCTTTTCGACGATCGGCAGAAGCTGTATGCTCTTGCCGACTGGCACTTTGTTATCAAATCCGAATTCACTTCTTTCGATATTGCTCATCAGATCGCCGAACAAGTCTTCTCATAATGCGACGCCCGAAAAATTCTATTGAAATTATCCGGGCGATGACACAATATAGTCATACGAATTTATTTCTTGGCGGACGCTTTGGTTTAGTTATAGATATGTTTTCTTTGGCGCCGGTGTCCGCCGGTGCGGAGTTTTAATTTCAGGATCATTCGGGAGGGAAAATGAAAGTTAAATTTCTTACAGTTTTCAGTTTAGCAGTCGTCCTTTTAGCGGTGGCATGTGGCAAAAGCGATGCCGATCTGCAAAAGGCCGTCGCCGCGAAGTTGGCGGCCGATAATGTTACCGGTGCGACGGTCGCTGTAAAAGACGGCGTCGCAACGCTGACTGGCGAGGTCGCCGACATCACGGTCAAGAATAAAGCTGCTGCTTCGGCGAAAGCGGTTGAGGGGATCAAATCCGTTACCGATAGCACGACGACGAAGCCGCTGCCGACGCCAGTGCCTGCACCGGCCGATCCGATGCTAAAGGGGAAGGTCGAGGAGAATCTTAAGAAGGCAGGCTGCACCGGTGCGACGGTTGTAATTGCCAATGGCACCGTCACGCTTAGCGGAACAGTGCCCGATGCGAAATACGCTGAGTGCGTGAAAGTCGTCAACGAATCGGGCGCGGGTAAACTCGACAACAAGCTGATCAAGGGCAAATAAAAAGGGAGGAACTACGGAATGTCTTTACAGGAAAAATATCAAACGCTACTTGAGCTCGCGAATCAGAACGGCACAAGTTACGAGCTGAGCGAAGGTGACGGGGTTCTTCACGTCAACGGTACGGCTCCCAGTGAGGAAGCCAAGCAGCAGATCTGGGACGAATACAATCGCATCGATCCCGATTATCGGGCCGGCGATCTAATGCTCAACGTAAGCGTCGGCGGAGCCGCGGCGGGCGGTGGCGGTCACACTTATACCGTTGTGTCCGGAGACAATTTGACGAAGATCGGCGAGAAGTATGGAATCACCTGGCAGAAAATATATGAGGCGAACCAGGACATTCTTAAAGATCCCGACAAAATATATCCGGGTCAGGAGCTAAAGATCCCGGAAGCATAAACTAGTTGAAGAACTTTCGGAGTCCGGCAAATCACCGGGCTCCGTTTTTTCGGTTGGGGACAGATGCTGTGCTGCTTAAAAGCTTACACCCAGCACGGGATCAATCTTAGAAAAGGAGCGTTCGAGGGCTTGTATAAATCGCGGATGAGAACGCGGCTTCGCCACACGCCGCGTAAGAGTAAGAAAAGCCGGGCTCAATTTACTTTGGCCCGGCTTTCTCATTTATTTTTTGGTAATTGATTGTCTGTCGTTCCAGACCTTCTGCACGTTTT
>JBKKAS010000104.1:0-5937 GCA_046714595.1 Pyrinomonadaceae bacterium
CATCAGGTCTATCTGAAATTACCTTGTCCGATCGATCAGCGGGCGCTTTGGGGGAAAAATCCGCAATCCGCAATCCGCAATCCGCAATTCTAAGGGCCGGATCGCCGATCAACAGCGCGCAGTCCGAGGCGTCGAGCATTGTATCGAGATCGGGCGGAGCGTCTCGCCACTTGGGTTCGAATCCAAGAAACTCGCGGAAAATTATCTTCGTAAGGACCACCGAAGTCCTGGACGACGTGTCCAGGGAAACCGAGCGCACGTCCGTTAGATCCTTTTCACGCGTAACCAGACACACGCTTCGCACTTTCTGTCTAGCACCAACGCACACGCCGGGAACGAGGCGCGCGCCTTCGATCGAGTGATAGGCGATGACCGGGACCAGGGCGGCGTCGACACGATCCTGCAGGAGAAGCTCTGCCGAGCGCGCCGGAGCATTGTCAAGGATCAATTCGACGCGGCCGTGCTGTGATCCGTAAAGAAAGCTCCAGATCAGCGGTGCCGTGTTTGAGTAGCTGGAGGCGGATATACGTGGTGTCTGCATTAAGTCAGATTGTTTTAGGGAGCCTCTCTGGCGTGTTTTCGTTTTTTTTTCATTCCGTGGTTCCAAGTTACTCACGAAAGTTTGAACCACGGAAAACACAGAAGGAACACCGAACTTGGAAAGAAATCGAGTTGCCGTCCTTCGAGCTACTCCAACACGTCCTGAAGCTCGGGGTCTTTCTCGATCACCTTCTTTGCGTACGGACAGACGGCCTTGATCTTGAGGTTGTTCTTGCGGGCATATTCAACCGCGGCTTTGACCATGTCCTGGCCGATCCCCTCGCCGCGAAGCTTCTCGGCGATCTCGGTATGATCGATCGTCATCGTGTCGTTATTTTTGAAGTATGTGAGCTCGGCGATCCACTCCCCGTTCTCGTCAATATAGAACGCGCCCTTTCGCCCATGTTCGTCGTGTTGTATCTGCATCATATTTCTATTTCTAGCAGATGCCGGTGGGCTTTATCAACATTGTGTCGAATGGCGGGGCTGAATTATGCTAAACCTCGATGAAGATCTACGACGTTACGGTGCCGATAAGCGAGAACGTACCGATCTACGAGGGTGATCCGCTCGTAAAGATCGAAAACGTAAGACGCATCGCGGACGGCCACGGTGCAAATGTCTCGAACCTATGTTTCGGTGCGCATACCGGCACACACGTTGACGCACCAAATCATTTTATCGACGGTTCGCGCCGCGTCGAAGATCTCGAGGTTGAAAAGCTGGTCGGACCGTGCCTGGTTGTTGAACTTGATCTCTCGGTCACGGCAATTGAGCCCAAACATTTACCCGCGCTCGAACGGGTCGAGCGTATTCTCTTCAAAACCCGCAACTCAGCTTTCTGGAACGAGCCGGAGCGGGGTTTCCGTACGGACTTTACTTTCATGACGCCAGAGACTGCGCGGGTCCTGGCCGACAAACAAGTCAAGCTTGTCGGTATCGATTATCTTTCGGTGGAAAGATTCGGGTCCGAAGATTTTGCGACACACCGCATACTGCTTGAGAAAGAGATCGTGATTCTCGAAGGGGTTGATTTGCGAGGGGTGCCGCCCGGCGATTACGAATTGATCTGTCTGCCGCTGAAGTACATTGGCGGAACCGGTGACGGCGCACCTGCGAGGACGATATTGCGTTCCCTTTGATCCCATGTCGACTCGGAAACTTTACGACCAATGGTCGGCGACATATGACGCGGTGGAGAACAAGACCCGAGACCTCGAAAAGATCGCGTGCGAGAAAGTCTTGACTGACGTGTCATTCACGCATGTGATAGAGCTCGGCGGCGGGACGGGTAAGAATACCGTCTGGCTTGCAGACCGAGCTGTGCGGGTCCTATCTGTCGACTTCTCCGAAGAAATGCAGGCGGTCGCGAAAGCGAAATTTAAGAACGCGAACGTCGAGTTTCGGCTCGGTGATATCCGCCGGGAATGGTCGTTTGTCGACTTGAAACCTGACTTGATCACGTGCAGTCTGATACTTGAGCACGTCGAGGATCTTATGTTCGTATTTCAGCAGTCGGCCATGGTGCTGGAACCCGGTGGTCATTTTTATATCTGCGAGCTGCATCCGTTCAAGCAATACCAGGGGAGCAAGGCGCGGTTTGAAACCGGCGACGGCCTACGAGTGACCGAGTGTTTTGATCATCACATGACGGATTATATAAATGCGGGCGGCGGCAGTGGATTCTCGATCGCAAGCATTGACGAGTGGTTCGATTATAATGAACGGACGACGACTCCGCGATTGATCTCATTCCTGTTTAGAAAGGCGTAATAAAAATGAACCGTGTAGATGACAAGGACTATCGCGAACGGGTTTACGGCCTCGTCCGCCAGATCCCGAAAGGGAATGTGATGACATACGGCCAGATCGCGGAGATTCTGGGTGAGGGCTACACTGGGCGAACCGTCGGCTACGTGATGCATGGGTCCGACACCGAGAGTGTGCCCTGGCAGCGCGTCATAAATTCGCAGGGTGCATGCTCGACGGCGCGGATGACGATGCCGGTGAATTTACAGCAGAGCATTCTGGAGAGCGAAGGCGTGGTGTTCGGGGGAAACGGTAACTGCGACCTGGGAGCGTTTCAATGGCACCCCGAGGGAACTGAACCCAACGATGTCCAACCGAGCTTGTTGGGCTAGTCGTGAATAGTGAATAGTGAACAGAAGTTTCCCAGCTTCAAGCAGGGATTCTCGGCGAGTCTCATTACTCTTTCTATTCACGATTCACGATTCACGATTCACTATTAATGATTCACTATTCACGATTCACCTGCCTTACCGTCCCCACTTCAACTTGTTCCGCAACACATCGAAGTAATTCCGGTTCGGCGGCTGAACAAGGTTGAACGTCGACCGGCTTTTGCGAATGCGTACCCGATCATCGGCCTTCATTGTATAGCCGATCTGACCGTCTAAGGTCAGCACGACGCCCTCGTTTTCCTTTTCGAGTTTGAGTTCGATCAAGGCGTCATCCGGGACGACGATCGGACGGTTGGTCAGCGTGAAAGGACATATCGGAGTTAGCACGACAGCGTTCATCGACGGGTAGATTATCGGCCCGCCGGCGGAGAGATTGTAGGCGGTCGAGCCGGTCGGTGTAGAAACGATCAGCCCGTCCGAGCGGAACGAGTTTACGAAAAGTCCGTTCAGGCTTACATCGATCTCGATTATCCGCGCCAGCGCCGCTTTGTTTATTACAACGTCGTTGAGAACACGTCCGGCGGCAAGCATCTCCTCGCCTTCCCAGTGTTCGGCGTCCAACATCACGCGTCGATCGATCTCGTACTCGCCACGAAATATCGCCTCGAGTGCCGGGAACATCTCTTCGATCCGGAAATCGGTCAGGTAGCCGAGGCTGCCATAATTGACGCCAAGGACGAGGGCGTCAGCGTCGCCGATAATGCGGGCGGTCGAGATCATCGTCCCATCGCCGCCTAACACGACGATCAGGTCTGATTCAGCCCCGAACTTTTCGTCGTCGACCGTGTCGATCTCGGTCTTGCCGGCGTCAAAGCTATCATTCCGGATCCGGGGCTTTCCAACCAGGGCGATCCCACGGTTCTCTAGCCAGTCCGAGAGCTCGCAGGCCGTTTTCCACGCCTCGGCGTGGTTCGGCTTTACGATGACGCCTACGGTTTTTATCATCCTGGTGGACATCTTGTTAGGATCAGCTAAATGATTATTCAAATGCCGGTAAACCGCAAGTGAATTTTTCCCGTTACCTTCGATCGATCATGTGCATCAAAACGATACCGCCGGTTTGGTAAGGGAAGAGCCTTTTGTTAGAATCGCTCTTCGTCCGTTTCGGAAGTAAAACTCGAATTTATAGGTATAAGAGATGTTAAAGTTTTTCACCCGTTTGGAAAAAACGCGGAATTTCGTTTTATTGGTTTTCGCCGTCCTGATGGTGGCGAGTCTTGTTTTCTTTTACGCACCCCAGCAGAACACCGTTGGTTCGAACCTCGCCGTGAGCCAGGAAACAGCAGCGAGCGTCTCGGGCGAAGATATCACGGTCGGCGAACTGTTCCGGCAAAAAGAAATGTATAGCCGGTTCAGCCAGGGCCGGCCGTATCCCGCAAAGATGCTTCTCGACGGGATGATCGCCAGCCGCATCACCCGCGTGGAAGCCGAGCGTCTCGGGCTCACCGCGTCGGATGCTGAGGTTGCGGCGAAGATCCGCGAAGATTTCAAACCGCAGGACGGAAAGCCCTTCGATCAAAAGATCTATGAGCAGAACGTGATCCAGCAGTCGGGGAGCATTGCGTCGTTCGAGCAGGGAGTGCGCGACGATATCAGCGGAGAGAAGCTGCGTGCATTTATTACCTCAGGTGTGACGGTCTCGGAAGAGGAAGTGCTGAAAGATTTCCAACGAAAAAATACGAAGTTCGACTTGAGTTATGTTGCTGTAACGCCGGCCGAATTTGCACAGACGATCACGCCGACCGATGCCGAGCTTCGCGATTATTTCGAACGCAACAAAACGAGTTATTTCATCGGTGTTCCACAGAAGAAGATCCGCTACGTCTTTGTAAACACTGAAAAGATCGGTCAAAAACTGCCGATCGTCGACGCTGACCTGCGCGCCGAATACGATAAGCTTCCGGCGGATAAAAAGACGGCCGGAGTTCTGGGACAAGAGATCGTTCTTCGGGTTCCGAAACCTGAATTCGACCCCCAGATCATCGAAAAAGCCAACCAGATGGTCGATCGTCTGAGAGATGGCGGCGACGTCGTGAGCGAAGAAGAGTTCGCTAAGACCGCGAAGGGACAATCGGAAAATTCCTCGACCGCGTCAAGCGGAGGCAAGCTTGCTGGCCCGGTGCGTGAGAACCCGAGTAAGCCGGACGATCCTTATCAGCGGCTTATTAAGATGACGCCCGGTGAGATATCCGAGCCCATCAGTTATCAAGGGCGTTACTTCATCCTTCGCCGCGGCGAGGCGGTTCCGAAATCGTTCGAGGACGCGAAGAAAGAGCTCGAGGTCGGTCTTCGTAACCGGCGGGCTTATGCCGTTGCGGCCGAGCTGGCGCAGAAAGTCTCCGATGCACTGAAGCAAAACAAGGATGTGCAGGCGACCGCCCAGCAGTATGCCGGAGAGGCGAACATGAATGTGGCGGACATGGTCCGTGAAACGGGGTATGTAAAGCCGGGCGATAACGTCGAGAATATCGGAGCCTCGCCGCAATTCGAATCGGGCATTGCCGGTCTCGAGAATGCTCAGGATGTTGGTGAAAAAACTCCGATCCAGAATGGATTCGCGATCCCGATGCTTGTCGATAAGAAAGAACCGCGAGACGCCGAGTTCGATGAGGTGAAGGCGGAGTTGGTCGAAGTCGTGAAGCTTGAAATGGCCCGCAACAAGATCGAAGAGATCGCCAATGCTATCGCTGCGGGCTCGACAACCGCCGCGACCGTAGCATCCGCCGCGATCAGCCGGAACATGAAAGCGAAGGACCAGAAGAGCTTTATTCTCGGTTCGCCGTTGGGCGAAGGGCCCTCGGCTACGACGAGTGAAGCACTCGAGGACGCGATCTACGGGATGAAGGAAGGCGAGGCGACAAAAGCTCCTGTTAAAATCGGCGACGCGTATTACATCGTCGGTGTTAATAAACGCGAAGAGGCGAATATGGACGATTTTGCCAAAGAGCGCGACACTTTGATGGAGCAGATGGTGACGCGTCGACGAGGCGAAGTTTTCCAGGACTATTTGGCATCGGCCAGATTAAGACTGGAGCAGGCCGGGGACGTAAAGATCTACAAAGACGCGATCGCGAAACTTGATGAGCCGGCGCTCCCATTCGGCGACCTCGAGTAGTGAATCGTTAATCGTTAATCGTGGTCGCGAATCAGAATTTTGATTCAGTGTTTCGATACGAAAAGTGCCCGGTCATAGGAC
>JBKKAS010000105.1:0-33958 GCA_046714595.1 Pyrinomonadaceae bacterium
CTTCTGGGCGAATTGCGGGTCGGTGACTGGCGGATAGCTGCCGCCCTGGATTGGGGTTATTACATCCGGAATGTGGACGGTAGCCGGCAGGGGTGTCGTCTTATTCGGATAGGTGTCGGGAAACGCACCCTGCGAACCGAACGTTCCCGGATCGCCCGCGATATGGAGGTTATCAACATATTCAAGTAAATATGTCGTGAAGAAGAATGCGTTGATCTCGTCCTGGTGCTCCGCCGGTTCCGCGAACTGATCCTGCTCGTTGGTGCGAGCTTCGAGGGCTGCCGGATCATTCTTCGCAAAATGCCACGTGCCAAGAGCTGCCTGGCCGAACGGCTGTTTGGTAGCAAGCACGTTATTAACGACGGTGTTCGTGCCGGTTAAGGTTCCGTTCAAACCGGTGACTACGTTGGACGCGTCGAACTTACGCAAATTCACGCGGACCTGGTCGCATGGTTTTCCGTTGCAGACGCTGATAATGCTCTGATCCTTCAACTCCGAGGTTATGCGGGGATACTTCGGATATATGTCGGCCGTGAACGGGTGCACCGGATTCTGGAACGCAACAAAATCTTTGCGTCCGAGGATCTCGCCATTGTGTGCGTCGACCGAGACCATATACAGGCCGAAAGGATTCGTCGAAAATCTTGCGACTTTCCAGACGAGACGGTAACCGTCCGGCGTCGGATAAATGCCGAGCTGCGGTTCGACGTTTGCGATCGGTGCCGCTTGCTCGGTCAGAGAACCGAGACCTGCCTGCAAGAGATTAGCAACGGCATCCGGAACCTGCGCGCTAAACTGCGCAAGATCTGCACCGGCAGCCGCCTTCGCCTGATCGGCGGTCAGTGACGGCTGGGTATTCACATTGACGTCACGGAAGAAGGGGCCTGACGCCATAATAACCTGCTTGTTGGCGTTCATAACGATTCCGACTCCGCCGTCGTTGACCGGAATGCCGTTGAATACCTGCTGGAAACGGATCAAATATCCGCCGAGCGCCTCTTTCTGCTTAAATACGCGCACAGTGTTCGTATCGGAGAGCCCAAATAGCGAAGCGTTTTGAGCGAGAAATGCTCGGCCCGCCTCTTCGGGCGTTCCCGAGAATGGCTGAGATGCGAAGTCGTACATAACGTCAGGCGAGCCGCCAAAGTCATTCCACCGGGCAGTCATGTTCGGCGCGTTCGCGGCCGTCTTTAAGTCGTTAAGAGCGGCGAGCTGTGCGCCGGTAGCGACACGAACATTCGGCAAATTGCGCGAAAGGTTCAGATCGTAGTTCGGCGCTGAGCGCTGATACATCTTCGCAAGCGGGTCCGGGTTAACGGACGCTTCCGAGTTGCTGAACGGCCACGTAATGGCGGCGATTGCGACAGCGACAGCGACAACCGCCGCCAATCTAAACGCCTTTGTTCCTGCTATTCTTGTCTTGCTTGTCATCTTTTCCTCCGAATTTCCGTTTATATAAATGTCAAAAGATTATTTCTTGATATCGCTTTCAGAATCCCAAGGAACCCGATGGGACCGGGTTCCTTGGTTTACAATCGTTCCTTGCCCCCGCTAGGAACGACCTTCTTATCCGCCCGTTGTGAACAACGCGCGATACCTATTTAGTCTTGCGGCAAGCGTACCTCGCGAGACCGTCGTGTCCGGCTCGAATCGCGGGCCCGGAACCACAATGAATTGTCCGGGACCTATCTGTCGCACCTCAGCCGGAAACGCTTCAAGCAATCCCTTATCGATGGCGATCTGGACATGGCCGCGGAACGCGCCCGGGATCTGCGAATTGTCGGTGAGCGCCGTGCCGCCGGACGTGACGGTCGTATTCGCTAATGCTCGAGCCGCCGCGTCATGTCCCAGGGCCTTGACCAGCGCGACCGCGAGGTCGAGCCGGTTGCCTGCGCCAAGCGGATTGAACGACGCACCCGAGAAGCTCATCATTCCGGTCGAAACGAAGTCGAAGTCGCGCAGGGTGGAGCCTTTAGCCGTGACCGCTTCAGCTATGCCCAGCAGATCACCCGAGACGTCTCCGAACTTTGGCGTCGAATTGACCGTCTGTCGCAAGCTCGTATTCAACGCGAGCGACCGTGCGAGCTCTTCGCGAGTGACGATCGAATTTGGTCGGAACGTGCCGTCGGCATAGGTGTCCATCACGCGATTCTTGATCGCAGCCTCGATGTCGACTTGTTGCGAGTGGCCACCGATATCGGCGATCACAGGTAGGACGAATTTGACTTGATTGATAACTCCGTCTACCGGGCCCGGTGCCGCTATCTGTGTAGGCGAGCCGACGGGAACGGCCGTCAGACCGCTTGCTCCGCGCACCTCTAATCGCCAGGTTCCCGGTTGCGGATTCGAAACCGTTATCTCGCGTTTATTGGTGCCGATCACGGGAAGCGGGATGCTTGTAGCTCCGTGTGCTACGCCACTCGGGCTGTACGCTCGGATCCCAACCAAATTTCCCGTGCCCTCTTCGGCAAGAGTATCGACGGTTGCCGAGATGTCGAGAACGCTGATGTCCGGTTCAACAGTAAACGTCGTTGAGTTTGTCGAATTGGCTCCCGAAACCGTTGGATTGTAGTTAATGCGAAAGGTCTGCTGGGCCGGACGAACTTCGCCGAAAACGGCATTGAACGTCGGTGCCTGCATATTTCTGTAACCGCGGCTTCGATTGAAAACTTTATCGACGGCGGCGTATGCGTTGATAAAACCTGCACCGACCTCATGATCCTCGTACCCCGGCATTCTCGAAGCTGTTTCGGTCAGTATTTGCTTTATCTCGTCCGGCGTAAGGGTCGGATCGGCATCGAGCATTAGAGCCACAACGCCCGCAGCATATGGCGTCGCCATCGATGTACCTGAGATCTGCGTATAGAAAGGGATCATTCCGGGCGGAAGTTCGGTGTCCGCATCGCCGCCGTTAGCTGTTAGGTTTGTAATGGAACGGACCGATACGATGTCGCTGGTAAATCGCGCCGCGTTACTTGGAAATGCACGCCCTGTCCCCGGAGCAGTAAGCGTCGGAGCGTCGTTGTCATTGTTTGGATTCGAATCGGACAGCCGAACAGCCCGCGGTGTTCCTCTGGATGAAAAATTGGCCAGCGTTCCTTCCTTGGTGCCCGCCGCAACGCCGATCACCCACGGAGCTTGTGCGTATGGCGACAACGTGTCTTTTGCGGTTCCGTCGTTTCCGCCGGCGAAAAGGATAGTCGCGCTGCGCTCGTACATCAGCTTGCTCGCGATCATGAATGGATGATTGGGATTATATTCGCCGCCGCCGATCGGTCCGTAAGAGTTCGTCACGACCCGGATGTTGTACCGGAATTGGTTTGTAATTCCCCATTCCCACGCTCCGATCGCGTTCAACACGGCAATGCCGGCTCCGAGTCCTGCTCCGATGATTTTTGCTCCGGGGGCGACTCCCGTATACGCTCCACCGGAACGGAGTCCAGTACCGCCGACGATGCCGGCACAGTGGGTGCCGTGGCCGACAGTTTCATCGGTGTTTTGAAGATTTTCGACCGTGATGTTCGGGGTAAAGCCGGGTAGAGTGCCCGCCGCTACTACCGGGTGTACGTTCTGCACGACCTTCACTCCGAAAGGCAGATCGCCATGCGTCGCATCGACACCGGAATCAATGACCAGGACGCTAAAATCGCCGGTGCCTGAAACGGGCATTCCGCCATTTCGGACGTTGAACCCGCTATCGCTCTGCAGACGATGAACGCCGCCTAACACCCGCGCCTGGTGCATGTAATACATCAGAGCGTCGTTCGACCACAGGGAGCGAACAGCCGGGTTGGTGCTCAGGAGACGAACCTGACCGACGGTCATCGGTTGCGCGACCATTCCAAGCGTCGGAAATGTCTGTCCACCGGTTACGCCGACGCCGCGAAGAACATTCAAGTGCGATTCCTGCAGCCCGCTCGCGGTGTTGAATGAAACGATCACCATTCCCGCGTCCGCATCGTTCGACAGTCGCGAAAGTCGCGAACTTAACGCTGTGCTTAGCGACGCCGCGTGCGCCTGTGCTGAGACCTTCGGGGCAAAGCTTAGATCCGGTGCGACCCAGATGCCCGCTACGAATGCGAGAATAAATAGGAGGCAGAACGCCTTTCTGCTAGTGTTGCTGATTTGAAATTTCACGGCCTTTCTCCTTGACTAAAGATCTGAAGATCGATTTGTCAACGAGAATAAGGTATGCGCTTTGAGAAATACTTGAGCGGTTAATTCGGGGGGTTGAGGGAAAGTTGAGAACTGTTTAGAGTGCGCGATAAATCGCCCACTCTAAACTAATTCCTTATAAACCTTGCGTGTTTCAGCGGATGGTTCTATTCCGAGCTCGTCGCTTAGAAGTTTCTTCATCCCGTCGAAATGTTTCTTGACCGAGGCCGGCTTGCCTTGCGCGGCGAGCACCTTCATCGACAACCGGTGCATGTCTTCGCGGTACGGATCGCTACGCAACACCTCGCCGGCGAACTTGAGCGCATCGGCCCAGCGCTTTTCGGCGAGGGAGAGTTTGGCGAGTGCGGACGCCACACGTGCCGCCTGTTCGACGTAGAACCCGCGACGATCGTCAACCCATTCGTCGTAAACGCCGGTCATGAAATCGCCGCGGTAGAGGGCGTGCGCCGCCTCGAGGTTCTCGCGAAATCGCGTCCCGTCTTTCTCACGTTTCGCTTTCTCTGCCTCGGCAATGAAGTGTTCGAATTCTTCCGAGTCGATCGAGTACGAAGGCTCTGGATTCAGTTGGTAGGCACCGTCGCGAAAAACTACAAAGTTCTGCTTGAAAGCCTGGCGGCTATTAAGCGCCTTTCGAACATGCGAGATCGTCGGGTGAAAATTCTTTTCCACCGTGGACGGATCCTCGTCTCGCCAGAACGCTTCGATCACAACGTCTTTGGGAACACGGCGATGCTTGCTCGTCGCGATGTAGCAAAAGATATCGCGTGCGCGCCTGGTCGTCCACGCGTCGGGTGCGAACGGGTTGGCCGGATCCCGAAATATTTCAACCGGCCCGAGCACCTTGATCGTGAGATCGGTGACCGGTGTCGGAGCGTCCGCCCGAACTATCATGTCGGGCGCGATGGAACGCTCGGCGGATAACTCTTGCCGGAGGTCCAGGGGAAGCCGCTCGAAGATGTCTTCGTTCCCAAAGATTCCCGGGTTTCGGCGGATCTCACGCCGAAGCCAGTATTCGTAATCGAACCGTGCCGAGAGATCGAGCGCTCGCCGGACAGGCTCGATCATTTCCTTTTGACGGTTTTGCACAAAGTAAGTTTCAGCAAGCAGCATAGCGGCGAGAGCCTCGTCGTAGTAATGGTTTTGACGGCTAAAGAATTCGAGCAGTTCCTCGATCTTTTTCTCGAGACCTTCGAGTTTTCCGTCGGCCAGCTCGACCTGCGCAAGCCGGAGCCCGGCCGTGTGCACCCCGAGATCGTTACCGGTTTTTTCGTGCGATCTTATCAACGATTCCAGCAGGTTGCGGGCTTTTACGAGATCGCCCTGCAGCCGGTAGAAGATCGCCCGCTCTTCGTTCAATTCTTTCGAAGAGACATCGATCTCGGCTTCTTCGTACGCATTCAGCGCTCGTTCGTAAAATTGTGCGGCATGCGCGAAATCGTTCTTTTCACGATAAAAGTTCGCGTACGCCTCGAATATCTCACCCCGTAAGAATCGGAGGTTGTATAGCTGGCAGAGTTCTAGCGCGCGGTTCAGGTGTTTTTCGGTTTCGTCGAATTCGCCGCGGTAAAGATGCAGCCGGGCGACGTTCAGATGGCCGATCGCCTCCTGCGGAAGCTGCTTGTCCGGCTGGTCTTCGCGGAAGATGCGCTTGAACCAGCGCAATGCTTCTCCAAAGTCGCCGCGAAATCCCGGAGCGAGCGCTAGGTTGTGCGTGACGAGGCGAATGTATTGCTCGTTCGAAAGCTTTTCGGCGAGCTCGAGGGCGACGCGAAACTGCTGTTCGGCCTCGGCCCATTTGCCGAGCACGATCAAACAAAGCCCGCGCGTGTTTGCACACTTCATGAAAGTCTCTGACGCTTGCGGGACCAGCGCTTCCGCTCGTTCCAAAAGTTCAAACGCCTGTGCATGGCGTCCGCGGCGCCGGGCAAGGCTTGCGAGCGAGTGCAGAGCTTCGGCTTCGCCGGTCGAATCGCCTGCGTCACTGAGCAACTTGACGGCGCGATAAAGTAGGGCCGACGATCGCTCGGTCTCGCCCTGGAGCCGGGCGATCTCAGCCTTGTGCAGCAACGCGCGAGGAAAAGTCTCCAGATCCTGATCCGGGACACGCTCGACGAAAAATCCGAGCGACGTGAAGGCGCCCGCCGCGATCCATTCGCCGCCCGTCTCGGCTATGACAGATGCGGCGCGCTCGAAGTTGTGCGCGTCCAGGAGGTATGGCAGTGCCATCTCCCACTTTCGGTTTTGAAGAAAGTAGTCCGCGATACGATTTCGCTCTTCGGCAACTTTCGTCTGGCCGCTTTCGGCTCGCATGCGCCTCATCAGAAAATCGCGAAACAGGGGATGAAACCGGTATTCCTCGCTCGACTGCCCATCACCCGCCACCGTAAGAAAGACATTTTTTTGTGCAAGCTGGGGCAGCGTGGCCGAACACCGAAGATCAGGAAACAGCACGCTGCAAAGGTCGAGCTGGAGCGATTCGAGAAGCGACAGGCTCATGAGCAGCCCGCGCGTCTCTTCCGACTCCCGCGAATACACCTCCTCGGCGAAGTAATCGAAAATATCCTTTTCCGATTGCTGGAGAACGTGGTGAAGATCTAGCGGCGCGGCGTCGGTGGCCGCGTGCATCTCCTGTTCGGCAACCTGACGTACGAGTTGGAGGGCGGTGATCCAGCCATGAGTTCGCCCGCGGTATTCGGCGATCTCTGCATCCTTGAGTTCGACGTGCAATGTCTTGCGGAAGAGCTCACGAACCTCATCGTCAGTGAAAAGCAGATCGTCGCGGGTGAGGACAAGTGCGGCCGACTGCGAACGCCGACGCATTATTGCGAGCGGAGGAAGATCGCGGGTTGTGATGATGAGGTGGACGAGGTCGGACGAATATTGCAGCAGGCGGTCGACTATTTTATGAACGACCGTGTCGCGGCCAATGTGATGGTAATCGTCAAGAACGAGGATAAAGGGTTGTTCAACCCACTGCAGGATCTCGTTGATCAGGAGGTCAGCGGCGCGTTCAGGAAAACGAAGCATCTCCTCATTTGCCTCGCTTAGATACGGGAAGATCGCTTCACCGAATTCGGGATAGAGATTTTTTATGCCGCGGGCGACGTAACCCAGAAACACAACCGGGTCGGCGTCGGTATGGTCGAGCTGGTACCAGACGGACCGGTGTTTCTGATTGCGAACGAAATCGGCGATGAGCGTGGTCTTGCCGCACCCGGCGTCGGCGGCGACCATCGTGATCGGCGAGCCAAGATTTGCTTCCAGTTTCCTGGCAAGGCGCGGTCGTTCCAGCAGCTCGGAAACGGCGCGCGGCGGAAGCAGTTTGGTGCGAAGAAAGAAATTCTTGTCCTGCATTGCCTCAGATAGGAGCGGTCGGGTGAGACGGTATTATGCCACACCGGCCGTGCCTTATCGAAGAGCGTTCACGCTTGTCAGCCACGTGATCTGGAGGATTTAGCGGAGCTTACCATGTGAAGGAATTTCGATACCCGGCCAAACGTCTCGGCATGTACGCGCTCGGCTTCGGCCCGCGTGCAACCGTTTTTCTGAGCAAGCTCAGCACATTCCGCCAAATTGAGGGCGAGTAGCTTCTCATCGATGACATTCAACTGCTGTTTTGATCGCAGCCGCCACAGAGGATTGGGGGGCTTGCTGCGACACAGCAGCAGCAGGTTCGTATTATCAGGTAACGACGACAGCAGCAGCCCAAAGAACTCGCCAAACCACTCGGCATCGAAAAGATGGTGAACGCCGTCAAGCACGATCAACATCGGCTCGTGAAGAAGTTCTGTCTCGGCTTCTGCGAAGACGTTGATCAGGAAAGTGGCCATCGAGGACTGCGATGGCTCGCTGGCTTCGGCAATGACCGTGCGAGGATCGGCCGCGCTGTTCGCCGCTCGCAGCACGCACGCCGCAAAATAATGCGCGAATACATGCCATTCAACGTCCGATGACTCGACGGAATACCACGCTGCATGCTCTTGAGTCCGCGCGAACGCGGCCGATATGGCCGTTTTTCCAGTTCCGGCGCGGCCCGAGATAAGGGTCGCGGGAAACTGTTCGACGGATCTTCGAAGAAGATCCTCAAGCCGGGGCCGCTCTATCAATCCCCGCAAGGACGGAATCTCGAGCTTTTCATTCAGCAGGTGAATAACGACCGGGTCGGAGCCACGTTCGGCTCTTTCGATCGTGTCGCCCGACTGGGAACATACTTCGCCGAAGTCCAAATCGGCGTCGTGATGGGTGTCGAGGAAGTAAGTCATCATATTCAGTAGGAGACGGCGTTTGCCGGCATTCCCACTCTAAATAAGCAGACTTGAGAAAAACTTGAACCTGCCTCAAGTTTTCCTCAACCCGCGTTAAATAAACTGTCCACGGTTTAAATTCCAGTTACGTCCTCGCTCCACTTAGAGGTACTTCGGGCCAACCGGTTTTAGCAGAGCCCGTCGCAAAAAAGGAGTTCCGGAAGTATGAACAAGATTTATTTGGTAGTAATTACGGCCGTTGTCTGTGCATCTGTCTGTTTGGGCCAGACCGCAAAAAATCAAAGGACAGCGCCGCTTGTGAACGAGCCCGCCGGTAGTCGCGGCATTCTGGTTTCGGAAACCAGCATCAGTGGCGAGTTGCAGAAATCCGTTGATGTCAATGATGCGAAGGTTGGCGATCAGGTAGACCTCAAGATAACTAAGTCGATCAGGCAAAACGGCGAAGTAGTGATTCCGAAAGGTGCGAATCTGCTCGGCAGGATCACTGAGGTCCAGAAACGGACGAAACAAAATTCGGGATCAAGGATCGGAATGATATTCGACCGTATTCAGGGCGAACGCCTTTCGGTCCCGATCAGCGCATCGATCGTCTCGATCACGGGTGCGGCGGCCGGAGCGTCGGTTGGCGATTCCCTGGTGTCCGATGTCTCGGGGTCATCGCAGGCATCGGCGAATGCATCGCGAAGTGGATCAAGCGGCGGCCTCCTGGGCGGGGTTGGCAGCACGGTTGGCGGTCTGGTCAGTACAACAACGCAGACTGTCGGCACGGTGACCGACACTGTAGGAAGCACCGCGAATACGACGACCGGAACCGTTGGCCGCTCGCTTAACGGTATACAGATCTCGACATCGACGAGCGGATCGGCCAGTTCGTCGACGACGCTATCGTCGGCAAACAAGAATTTGCGAGTCGAGAAAGGGGCGACATTCAACCTATTGGTGACACATCAGCCGTAGCTGCGGGAATAGTATTTGCACAATTTGGGGCGAAGTCGCTAAAATGGGGTTCGCCCCCCTTTTAGCTGTTCGATTTTGATGCGACGGCAATCATTGTTCTATTTGTGGTGCCGATTCCCGAACAATTGAAACTCTCACCGGATCGTAGATCGAACTGACAGTAAAAATGAAGAAAATCGTCTCGTTAATCCTGCTTCTGGCATTCACGGCTAACTCGGTGAGCGCGGGAATTTCGGTCGTCAGATCCAACGGAATCACACTGACCGGAGCTGACGGAATTCAGTACGTCGGGATGAACGGGATCACCCTGACTGGCGCCGATGGTTTTCTGAATTATCGAGCGAACGGAATTACGCTTACCGGAGCCGACGGCATCACGCTGACCGGAGCAGACGGGCTGACATCGACGGGTTCGAACGGTGCGACCTATACCGGTCCGAACGGAATTACACTTACGGGTGCTGACGGGATCACGCTCACCGGCGCTGACGGGATCACTCTCACCGGTGCTGACGGTATTACGCTGACCGGCGCTGACGGGCAGCAGTACCATGCTGATTCGATACTCGTTAGCCGTCCGAATGGAATAACTTTGACCGGAGCCGACGGCATAACGCTTACCGGAGCTGACGGCATAACGCTTACCGGAGCTGATGGAGCTGCGCGTGTCGGGCTGAACGGTATCACGCTGACCGGCGCCGACGGTATTGCGTTGACCGGAGCCGACGGCATCACGCTTACCGGAGCTGACGGAATTACATTGACCGGCGCCGATGGCGTTGTGGGATTCGGATCTACTGGCGTCATTTTTGATCATACAAACCCGACGGGCATCACACTTACCGGAGCTGATGGAATCACGCTGACCGGTGCCGACGGGATCACCCTCACTGGAGCCGACGGCATAACGCTGACGGGTGCCGATGGAATCACTCTTACCGGAGCCGACGATAACAGCGGGCTGCAGGGCCTTGACCCCGAACTCGCGGTTGCGCTGAACAATGCGGCCGATGACAGCAACATAAATGCGATCGTCGTATATCACAACGCCGTGACCGACGCCGACATTGCCCGGCTTCAACAGATCGGGATCGCGGGCGGAACCCGGATGCGTGTGCTGCCGGCGGTTTACGTTACGGCGACGAAGACACAATTGATCGCCGTCTCGCAGCTTGCAACGGTGCGCTCGATCTACGGAAACCGCACGCTGACGTTTAACTCCGATCCCTATTTCAACTCGACGGGTGTCCAAAGGATCGCGGGCGACAACGAGCTACGTCAGGAGAATAGCGGGCTCCCGGTGACGGGGCGCAATGTAACGGTCGCCGTGCTCGACACAGGAATAAACGCACAGCACGCGGACCTTGCTGGACGTGTAGTTCAGAATGTTCGCTTGAACGATCTGCAAAGCGCCCCTGCCGGATTCAACTATCCGCTGCCGGTGGAAAATCTTTCGAATACCGATCTCGTCAGTGGCCACGGGACATTCGTCGGCGGAGTCATCGCTGCTAGCGGTGCCAGCTCGGCGGGAAGGTTTGGCGGTGTCGCATCCGGCGCTCGCCTGCTTGGACTAAGCGCCGGCGATGCGAACCTCGTCAACGTCCTTTCGGGCTTTGACTACCTGCTTGACCGCGGCCCGACACAGGGCGTCCGTGTGGTCAACTGCAGCTTCTCGGCGAACACCGTTTTCGATGTAAACGATCCGGTTAATGTCGCGACGAAGATGCTCACCGACCGCGGCGTGAATGTTGTGTTCTCGGCGGGCAACACCGGACCCGGTAATAGCACGATGAACCCGTACGCCGTAGCACCGTGGGTGGTAGGCGTCGGTGCGACCGACGCTGCGGGCGAACTCGCCGGTTACTCGTCGCGTGGAAACTTTGGCGACGAGCTTGCGCATCCATCGCTGGTCGCGCCGGGCACAAACATTGTCAGCCTTCGCAGCTTGCCGACCGTTACGGGCGTTTCCGGTATTGCGGGTGCCGACGCTCAACGGCTGTCGAGCTCGGAGATGCCGTACTATACGACCGCGACCGGGACTTCGTTTTCTGCCCCGCAGGTCGCCGGTGCGATCGCACTGATGCTCGAAGCAAATCCGAATCTTACGCCGGCTGAGGTCAAAGACATTCTCAGCCGCACAGCGACGCCACTGCCGAGATATTTCTATCACGAGGCGGGTGCCGGAATGCTGAATACATACGCGGCGGTTCTCGAAGCGGCGTTCCCTGATCGTCACATGGGTATGTTCCGTTCGACGATCTCGCGCAATGGCGTCCGATTCACGACGCGCACGTCGGAGACGTTTGTGCAGATGGTCTTCCCGAATCTGGCCACGTCATCCAGCGTTGCTATCCCGCAGAACACGGTGCAGGCAAGTATCAACATCGCATGGGATCTGAGCGCGAATGATTTCGGACTTAAGGTTTACAATTCGTCGGGTGCTCTACTGGGTGAATCGAATTATCTAAACTTACCGGGACTGACAGGAAGACGGGAAAAAGTAGTATTCCGAAATCCGCTTGCCGGTTCTCTGCATGCGGCAGCTGGGCATTTCGGTTTCGCCGGCACTTCGCAGCAAGTCTTCGGAGCGGTCGAGGTAACGCAGGTTGAGTATCCGACAATGATGGATCTTGCCACTCTCTCGCCGGACCTTGTAGCACACGCAGAGAAAAGTTTGATTTCGAGCGTAATGCTTCCGGAAGGAAGGAAGTTCCGTCCGGCAACGAGCGTCACACGCGCTGAGTTTGCTGAGACGCTTGTCCGTGGCGGATTCGTCCCGCAGTATCTGGCGGCGTCCGCCATGTTCACCGACGTACGCGATCTGTATTTCCGAAACGCCGTCGAGAGTGTGCAGTCAAATCCGGACGGAGCACTTTTTGTCGACGCGACCGGGGGACGCTTCTATCCGCACAATTCAACCACGAGGCTCGCCGCCGCGATCGCTTATGTAAAGGCTGCCCAGCTTGATTCCCTCACGCCTTCGACGGCTCTTCCCTTAACGGTCACGGATGCGTCCGCGATACCGGTGCAATGGCGCGGCTACGTCGCCGTCGCATTGCAGCGAGGCTTTCTGAAGCTCGACGGGAACACTTTCAATTCTTCGCGCAGCATTACTCGCATCGAGTTGGCTCAGGCACTCAATACCCTTATCGGCCAGTAGATGTTCGGGATCGTGAGGGCTGGAATTCGCAACAGATCTCTGGCTCACCTTGCGTAGCGCCTGGCGACGACCGCAATGGGCAGGCCGACGAAAAGAAAATGTGGATGATAATTCTGACGATGAGTCCACCCCACGAGAATGGGCCTCGCTTTACGGCCGAATGAGGAACGATCACGCGACACCGAACGCCACAACGAAGTGAAGTATGGTTCCAAGAATAACGGTAGTAATCCCGCCCTCGAACAACTCCGTTCCTAAGAACCCGAGTCGGGGGGTACGCCGCGAAGCCCGGCATTTACTACGGCCGCGCTTTCCATCTAACACGCCGACCGCCAAACCGCCGTACACGCGAGACTCGGCACAGCCGCGCGCCAAAGCGAACATTAGTGAATATTTTGAACGGTGTGATATTCAGCCGAGCACCCGCATGCAAGCCGTTCCAGGCCCAGTTTGTTGCAGATCTCAAGACGCGCACGCCCGTAGTCGATGAGTTTCTTGTCGCGCAGCTCCTGCGCGATGCACGTAATGCTCGGCCGGTGAACCCCGAGAACGCGCGCGACGTGTTCATGGGTCAGATTGAATCTCTCCCGCCGGCTGCGCCTGTGCAGCGTTAACAGCCAACTGCAGAAACGCTGTTCGACCGAGTGAAAACTATTGCAGACCACGCGCTGCGAAAGCTGCTTTATCTGCCCGTTAATATAGTTGTGCAGAACCGCTTGCATCCGCGGATCGCCCTTTACTTCCCTTTCGAATATTTCACGTCCGATCACGAGGGCGGCACCAGCGACACAGACCTGAGTGCAATTCGCAGCGTTGCACGCGTTGAACGCTGATGCGATGCCCGCAGCCCCCTCACTGCCAATGGTCGCGACCTCGATCGTCCTTCCATCTTCGAGGATCTGGAATTCCGACACGACGGCGGTTTCGGGAAAATAGATATAGTGGATCTGATCGTCTTGCTGATACAGGTATTGGTCCTTTGCGAGCGTGACGCGTTTGACGAACTGTCGCAGCCGTTTCAAACGATCGGTACCTAATTTATTGAACAGGAAATTAGGCGATGTTCGAAGCGCCGAATCGATAAGCGGTTCCGTCGCTAACCCCGACTCCCGGACTAGGGCCGTCTCGTGCGGTGGTGCGACCTGAAATCGGCCGCGAACTCGACCATTTTCTACACCAGCTTGAAGCTCGCTGCTGTTCATGTCCATTGTTCTTCCCCTTCTCGACTGACGTACTGAACTGCCACGCTACTGTCTACCCTTACACAGTTATCTCAGTATCCTATCTCGCCCTGGTCCTACCCGATGTTCGCCTTTAATACAAAGACCGAGTCTACTAATTTCGTTCCCCCATACTGCAAGTTAAGGGCCGGATTTGACATCGGGAAGTTAGGAAGTCGGACTAGGGAAAATCCCTAGTGCTAAAATCGTTTACGACTGTGTGGAAGGGCTAATATCGTTCACAAGTTGTCCCACTTGTTCCTTGTTTGAAGCTACTCCTCTTCCAGCCATCCTTGCAGGATGGCGTAGCGGACGATCTCGATTCGAGAGGTCATATTGAGCTTACGCATCGCGTTGCTTTTGTGAGCCTCGATGGTCTTAACGCTGAGATCCAGGCGCGACGCGATCTCTTTGTTGCTGTAACCCCACGCGATCAGGCGAATCACTTCACGTTCGCGGTCGGAGACGTCAGCTCGTCCTTCGCCGCGAAGCGGAGCCGTTGAGCGTCCGGCGTAACCGCCAAGTACCTTATGCGTAAGTTCCGAATCGACATAGGATTTCCCCGAACTGACCGTCCGGATCGCGTTAATTAGCTCGGTCGGGGCGCTTTGCTTGAGTACGTAACCATTGACACCGGCCTTGATGAGCTGCTGCAGATAACCGTCGTCGGTGTGCCGAGTGAGTGTCAAGATCTTTAAATCCGGAAACTCCTGGCGCAGTTTTTCGGTTGCTTTCAAGCCGTTGAGCTCGGGCATCGAGATGTCCATTACAAGGAGGTCAGGATTCAGTGCCCTAGCTTGCTCGATTGCGGCGCGGCCGTCGGCTGCCTCGCCGATCACCTGCATGTCCGGCTGCGCGTTCACGAGCATCTTTATGCCCTCGCGAACCGTATTGTGATCTTCGGCTAATAATATTCGTGTCGTTGTTACGGTCATGGTATTCCCTATCCGGGCACGCGGGCGAAGATCGTCGTACCTTTGCCCGGTCCCGATTCTATCTCAAGTGTCCCGCCGACTGTCTCGGCCCGCTCACGCATTCCGACGAGGCCGAGTCTGCTTCCCGCCTCGCTGTTTGGCCGATCGGTAGGCTCGAATCCCTTTCCATCGTCCTCGATCACAAGCACGACATCACCTTTGCGGCGTTCGATAACAATGTTGACGTTCTTCGCTTCAGCGTGCTTAAAAACGTTATTCAATGCTTCCTGCGTAATGCGGTAGAGGTTCGTCTCGATCCCTGGCGCGAGTCGTTTTTCCTCAAGGTTCGCAGCGTGAAGCTCGGCGACGATGCCGTAGTGCCGCGACCATTCGGACACAAAGTTTTTGGTTGCCGCAACAAATCCGAGGTCGTCCAGGGCGGGCGGCCGCAACTCCCACGCTAGGAAGCCTATTTCCGCGTCGAGAAGAGCGGCAGCTTCCTGAAGGCCGCCGATCTCCTTCTCCAAGTGCGCGTCGACCGACTTATTACTTATAAGGGTAGCGATCTTCAACCTCAACGCCGTTAGCTGCTGCCCCAGCGAGTCGTGCATGTCGCGGGCGATTCGCCTGCGTTCGTCTTCCTGGGTCGTAACAATCCGCCGAAGAAGCCCGACGCGCTCTTCTTCGGCCCGCCTACGGTCGGATATTTCCTGGCGTAGCGATTGATTCGACTCTTCCAGTTCAGTCGTGCGTGCTGCTACGAGTGTCTCGAGCTGCTGACGGTAAAGGATGAGCTCTTCTTGTATCTGCTTGGACTCAGTCAGGTCACGGGCGATTTTTGCGTAACCGACCAATGCATCCTGATCGAAAAGAGGCGCCATTACGCCGCTCGCATAAAATCGCGATCCGTCCTTGCGCAGGTGCCATCGCTCGTCGGAGGCCCGGCCAGTCTCTCGAGCCGTTTGCATTTCTTGGTTAGGCACGTCATTCTCGCGGTCTTCCGGCGTGAACAATTTGTCTGCAGACGTGCCAATGATCTCTGGTGCTTTATAGCCGAAGATCTTCTCGGCACCGGTGTTCCATGAAAGCACGAGGCCCTCTATGTCGGCGATAAATATCGCATAGTCCGTAAAGCTCTCGGACATCAAACGCAACCGCTCTTCGGATTTGCGAAGAGCCACTTCGGTCCGCTTTCGCTCGCTTATGTTGTTGAACAGAATTGCGACTTGCCGATTTTTTGGATCGCCGAATCTGAAAGCGTAAACGTCGTACCAGCTATTCAGCTGATCCGCTCGATTTTCAAAGCGGGCAGGCTCGCCCGTCAATGCTATCCGTCCATAAGTATCAAACCAATGCTGCTCATGCTCCGGATACATTTCACGCATTCGCTTGCCTGATGCATCCTTGATCCCGGTCTGTTTCTCAAACGAGGGGCTTGTTTCCAAAAAGCGGTAATCGATGGGCTCGTCGGTAACATCAAAAATCAGTTCGATGATACAGAAGCCTTCGTCGATAGAATTGAACAACGTACGATATCGTTCCTCGGATTGCCGCAAATGTTCTTCGGCGTGTTTGCGTTCTATGGCGAGAGCGGCGGTCTTGGCGAGAATCTCCACGGTCCGGATCTCAAGTTCAGTCGGCTCGCGTTTTTCGCGGAAGTAAGTTCCGAAAGTTCCGAGTATTCGACCGTCCGCAGCGGATATCGGCATGCTCCACGCGGCCAGCAGACCGAGTCCGAGGGGTAGGTGCATGAAGTTTGCCCATTTCGGGTCTGCGGCTATGTCCGGGGTAATCACGGTCTTGGAGATTGCCGCCGCGGCACTGCATGTCCCGACGTTTGCATCGGCTGCGATGCCGTCGATCGCTTTCAGGTACTCTTCCGGCAATTTTCGCGAAGCCGCATTGTGCAGATGACCTTCGTCGTCGAGAAGCATGATGGAGCCGACCGATGAACCGGCGCCCCGTTCCTCGACAATTTCTACGAGAAATCTGAGCACTTCGGCGAGCGGCCGGCCTTCCAGCACCATTTCTAAGGCTTGCTTTTGCGTTTCGACTAATATCTCGGCGTGCCTTCGCCTTGTGATATCGACCGCGAAGAAGATACCCCCAGAGAGGAAGTTCTCGTCAAACCGTCCGCCTCCGATCAATATCGGAATCTGATGCCCGTCTTTATGGATGTACACCTTTTCGTACGGAGTGCAGTATCCATGCTCCCACAACTCGGCGACGGCGCCCGCATCAAGCTGTGCATATTCGGGCGGTGTCAGTTCAGTCCAACGGATCGATCTGGCTTCGAGTTCTTGGCGGGAATATCCTATTAGGTCGAGCAGAGCGTCATTCGCCTCCGTTATATTGCCGGACGGCGTGAAAACACCCATTGCCACCATATTGTTCCAGAACAGGCGCCGAAAACGCGTTTCCGATTCGCGCACCGCTGCTTCCGCCTGCGATCGTTCGATCAAGTCGGTGGCCTGCCGGGCAAGGACGTCGAGAAGCCGCAGATCCCGTTCTACCGGTTGATGCGGCAGTTTCCAGTAAGTGCAGATCACCCCTAGCATTTGTCCCGTGCGCGAGATCAGCGGCGTAGCCTGCGCCGAATGAATGCCGTTCTGGATAAATATCGGGAGATCAATGCTTCCGGCCAACAGGGCGGACGCCTCAATGTTCGAGACCGAAACGTTCGCACCGGTGTCCAGGACAGCGCCGCTGATGTTCCGGGACGACGGCTTAACGCGTTCCAGGTATTTAGCAGTTCGGGAATTGAATCCGAGATGAGCCAAAAGACGGAACTCGCCAAGGTCTTCGGCTCCCGGATAATAAATCTGAAGGCTTGCACATTGCGAGCGCATTATGGCGGCGGCGGCATCGACTATCTTCGCGTAAAGCGATTTCGGATCGCCTTCACCTATCAGTTCGGTACTTACTTCCTGCAGTTTCTGGGTTGCCGAAAGTTCCATGGCGAGGCGCATCTGGCTTTCGGCAAGGTGCGTCTGGTTTTCACGCAGGGCGTCCTCAATGCGCCTTTGCTCGGTTACATCAGTGTTTGTGCCGAAGAAGTGTTGAACCTTGCCGCCATCATCATAAATCGCCGTCATCCGCGACAGGAACCAGCGATATTTTCCGTCGCGCCCGCGAAGCGGGAAGGTATCTTCCCAGTCCCTACCCTCGCGAAGGTGCCGTTCGAACTTTTCCGCGACGGCATCAACATGATCGGGATGGTGGACCGTCTTCCAACCCTCGGCCAGATTATCTTCTAGCGTCGTACCGGTGTAATCGAGCCAACCTTGGTTGAACCAACTGACCCGGCCATCTCCATCTGCCATCCATGCCAGTTGTGGAATGTTTTCGGCAATGGCTCGAAAGCGAGCTTCGCTCACGAGCAGGGCCGCCTCGGCGCGTTCTGCATGCACCAGAGCCCGCTCCGCCTTTTCGGTAGCTTGTTCCGCTTGATGTGTGGCGTGCTCAGCCTGCTCTGTCAATTCGTGCTGGTGGACGGATGAGAGGAGCAATTCCTCGTTCATTTCACGAAGCTGCTGCCCAAATTCCGACGCGGCCGCATTTGTCGAAGAATCACTCATTTGTTTCTCTATCCTCGTCCGGTCAGGTTCTGGCCGTGCGCAGTTCCGGGATCTCGCCCGACTCGAACGACCACGGCCCCGGAGTGCCGCTGGTCAGTCCGCGATAGCCTCTAAGCGGCGAAGACACCGTCCGCGCCGCCAAACCGCGTCAGCGCAACGCGCAACTTTTCGCATACGCTCTCCGCTTCATGCGCTCCATGTGCGACGGAGAGCGCCACTTCGACAGCCAGCAGGCGCTGGGCAACATTTCTCATGGAAGGGGGCGGTCTGTCCATCAAATTAGATTCCACAAACAGTGCAAGTTTACCCCGCTCATCGAAGGAACCCTTGCATTAGCCACTATGTATTACCCGGCAGGAAACCAGTTCTGCCACGCGCTTCAATATTTCTACAGGTAGAATCAGTTTATACCGTCTCACCGGATAAACAAACAGATTTGCGAAAGGATTCGCCTCAATCTGCCCCGGATGATTTGCGCGGCTCTCCCGGGTGATCAAGTAGTCGAAACAGATCTCAACCACGATCCGGTCAGGGCGGGCGTCCGTTTTCGGGATGCTGATTCGCAGCGGGGTTATTGTCCGTAGCCGAATGGCAATGCTGAAGGATCAAAAAAACGTCCGGTGCTGCTGTGTCAACACCGGACGGCGAAGGAACCTAGAGGAGGGTATGTGTCTATGATTCCGTATCTGTCAGTTTAGTCACGCTCTAAGTTAGTAAAGGTTGCAAAAAGCTTCGGATTTAAACGCGGAAAAGACGCCGTTCCCGTCTCCCACTCCGTGAACAGCGCCTTTTCCATTGTCAAACGACCGCAGCGGGGAGCCGCAGTCAATTTAACAATTTCATGCAAATATAATTTCAGACGCGGAACAACCTGTCGGGACGGAAATCCAGGCCTTGGGGGTCGGACGCTACCTAGGCAGCGGGGCCCGCGCGAGTCATTTATATAACAGGAAAATTCAAATATCGTATCGCCGCTTACATTA
Source organism: Pyrinomonadaceae bacterium (assembly GCA_046714595.1). Classification (GTDB taxonomy): domain Bacteria; phylum Acidobacteriota; class Blastocatellia; order Pyrinomonadales; family Pyrinomonadaceae; genus OLB17. The sequence goes on from JBKKAS010000105.1 coordinate 19,254, forward strand.
ACAAATAATTATTTTGCGTGCAAATCAGTCCATTTCAGAAGGTGAAAAGTGGTGCGTGGGCGAGCGTGCCGCTCTCGGTTTCAAAATCGACCGTATATAATACTTAACACTAAACATGGAACCGCTCGCTAATCGAATAAGGCCGCGCGATCTCAGTGAATTTGCCGGGCAAGAGCATCTCGTCGGCGAAGGCAAACCCTTGAGACTGGCTATCGAACAAGGTCATGTTTTCTCGTTCGTTTTATGGGGACCTCCGGGCACGGGTAAGACGACACTTGCACGAATTTACGCAAGTGCCATCAACGCCGAGTTCCACGAGCTTTCGGCCGTATCCGCCGGCAAGGATGATATCCGGAAACTCATTGATAAGCGCGAGCCGAGGTTGATACCTCGCGTTTTGTTTCTGGATGAAATTCATCGCTTCAATAAAGCCCAGCAGGATTTCCTGCTTCCCTCAGTCGAGAGTGGCGAGCTCGTGCTGATCGGGGCGACAACCGAGAATCCCAGCTTCGAGATCATTTCTCCACTCTTGTCGCGCCTTCGCGTCTTCATCCTCGAAGAGCTTTCCGATCGAGACATGGCTACTATCATCGACCGGACCGGATTCGAACTGGACGATGCGGCCCGGGCGTGGCTGATTGAAATGGCCAACGGCGACGCGCGCCAGGCCGTGACCATGATCGAGAATACGGCGAAGCTGTACGACGCGATCACCCTCGACACCCTGAAGGAAACCCTGCAGTCAAAGTTTCTACGCTACGACAAGAAGGGCGAAGAGCATTACAACGTCATTAGTGCGTTCATCAAATCGATGCGTGCGAGCAAGGCGGACGCCGCGATATATTATCTCGCACGGATGATCGAATCCGGCGAAGACCCGAAGTTCATTGCACGGAGGATGGTGATCTTTGCGTCCGAGGATATCGGTCTCGCCCAGCCGACAGCGCTCGTCGTCGCGAACGCCGTGTTCCGCGCCGTCGAAACGATCGGCTTGCCTGAATGTGCCCTGAATCTCGCGCACGGCGTTGCGTACCTTGCTAATGCACCGAAGGATCGCAGGTCATGTGATGCGATCGGAGAGGCAATGAACGACGCGAACAAATACGGCAACCTGCCCGTACCTATGAACCTGCGGAATGCGCCGACAAAATTGATGAAGGGGCTCGGCTACGGAAAAGGCTACGAGATGTATCCGGAGGACGACGATCTGCTGCCGGAAAAAATTAAAGGTAAAAAGTATCTTCAGGACCAGAACGGAGACGGATAGAAAAAACCGCTCTCACGCATCAAGATCAGAAAACTCGAGGGACTATGAAACTAATTTTGATCGTCGTTAATGTCGCCGTTTTATCCACGGTTGTGGCATTCGCCCAGGCCCCGGCGGATATCGTTTCCACACGCGAAATGGACCGGATAAACTGGATGGAGTTTAAGGAAGCGGTACCGGCTAAGGTCGACACTGTTTTACTACCGACCGGTACGCTTGAACCGCACGGCGTCATAAACAACGGAGCCGATAACACGGCACCAACGGCAATGGCAAAGACGATCGCGCGGCGAACTAATGCGATGATCGCGCCGACGCTTCCCTACGGTATCACCGGATCGATGGAAGCCTATCCCGGCGCGTTTCAGATCACAGAGTCGGCTTATCGCCCGTTCATCAAACAGATTCTCGAAGGGCTTGCTAAGAACGGTTTCCGAACGATTGTCATTCTTAACGGTCACGGCGGCGGTCAGACCGCGGTTCTGCAATCCGTCGCCGCGGAAGTCTCGGCCGAGAAGAAAGTGCGCACGCTAGTGATCAATTGGTGGTCGTTCGCGTCGGAAGAAACCAAGGCGGTTTTTGGCGAAGACGGCGGACACGCCGGGTTGAACGAAACTGCATTCATCCAGGCGATAGACCCGACGCTGGTTCATCCGGAGCGCTACAACGACGAGCTCGCAACAGCGTATCCGACGGCTGGAACTTGGTCTGCAGTTCCGTTTCCCTCCTCCATCGGTCTCTACCAAAAAGGCCAGGGCTATCCGAAGTTCGATCAAAAGAAGGCCGATGAATATTATAAGAAGGTGACGGATAAAGTGGCCGGATTAATAATCGATACTAAAAAGAAGTGGGATCTCGCCGGCCTGTAACTGGTAGGATCCTAAGTCGTCGTTTTTCTGAAACTAAAACTATGTTATAGTCGTCTTTCAATTATGACCAGAATACAGATCTAGTCAGAACGCTTATTTTTATGAGAGACTCAGCACCGCCTCGCGACGTGAAGAGCGCGATCCTTGACGCTACCGACCGGCTGCTAGCCGGAAACGGGTACAAGAACATGACGATTGACGACCTGGCCGCCGAGGTAGGGATCGGTAAGGGCAGCGTGTATCTGCATTTTTCAAGCAAGGAAGAGATCGCTCTTTCCCACATCGATCGCATTATCGAGCGGTTAAAGGGCCGGCTCGACGAAATTGCTTCGAAGAAATCGTCTTGCGAACGAAGACTCAAGGAGATGCTCGTCGAGCGTGTTCTGTTTCGTTTCGATAGCGTTCAGCACTATACGCAGAGTCTGAACGACCTCTTGTCGAAGATCCGACCGCCCTTGCTTGAACGGCGTAAACGACACTTCGACGAGGAAGCAAGGATATTTGCGGGTCTTATCAAAGAAGGAGTGGAAGCTGGACAGTTCGCCCGCCTTAACGTGAACGATACCGCGCGTTCGCTTTTACTCGCGACTAACTCGCTGCTTCCCTACAGTCTCAGTACGCAGGAGCTCGGCGAGCGAAAAGAGATCGAGAAACGCATTTCCGCCCTTGCCGATCTTTTGCTCAACGGTCTGGTTAAACGATAAAAAGGAGTAAAACTGCAATGAAAAACCGAATAATTTATTTCCTGATGGGTGTTGTTCTCGGCAGCGCGTTCGTTTTATCGCCTTTGGCGACAACCGCCCAGCAGGCGCAGATGGCTCCCGACATCACGGTCGATGCTCCGGCCCGTGCGGCGGTGGTCGACGCTTTGCTGAACGAGTTGAACGACGGCTATGTCTTCTCTGAAACCGCAAAGAAAATGGAAACCGACATTCGCGCTCGCGTTTCCGCGAAAGAATATGACTCCATCACCAGTGCTCGCGCCTTTGCCGAGAAACTGACGGCAGATCTCCAGAGCATGAGCAAGGATAAACACCTTCGTGTCCGTTACTCGTATGAGGTAATGCCGAGTCGGAAGGATCGACGCGAACCTAGCGAGGCCGAGATCGAGCAAAGCAAGTGGTTCAACCGGCGCCTAAACTATGGCTTTGAAAAAGTCGAACGGATGAACGGCAACATCGGTTATATCGACCTGCGTAGTTTTAATGACGACGAGGCGGGAGCGGAAACCGTCGCGGCCGCGATGACCTTTCTCAAAAATAGCGAAGCATTGATCTTCGATCTGCGGCAAAACGGCGGGGGCAATCCCCGAATGATCGCATTGATCTCATCGTATCTTTTCGGCGACAAGCCGGTTCATCTGAATGATCTTTACTGGAGGAAAGGCAACGAGACGGAGGAGTTTTGGACGAAACCGGATCTGGCCAAGATCAAGTTTACTAACAAAGATATTTACGTACTGACCAGCACCTACACGTTCTCGGGCGCAGAGGAATTCTCATACAACCTTAAGAATTTGAAACGCGCGACCATCATCGGTGAAACGACCGGTGGCGGCGCTCATCCCGGTGACATGGTTCGGCTCGGCGATCACTTTGGCGTTTTCCTCCCGATCGGTCGTGCGATCAATCCCATCAGCAAAACGAACTGGGAAGGTACGGGTGTGGAACCCGATATCAAGGTTCCGAAAGAACAAGCGCTAAAGCTCGCCTATCTGATGGCGCTGAAGAAATCGGTCGAGACGATCAAGGTTGAAAACATTAAGAAAGGAATTGCTCAATTGATCGACCAGACTCAGAAAGAGTTGGACGAATTGAAAGCTAAGAAATAAACGGGAAAAAGAGAATAGGTGAAAGCAAAAGGGTGAAAGGGACAAGCGACTCTTTCACCCTTTCACTTTTTAACTTTTGTCACCTCTGCCAGTAATTCTTTATCTTCAGATCAAGCATCGGAAACGCGCAGTATTCGACGTTACGTCCTGTTTCGCGAAGCTTCTGCACCATCGGGATCGCCGCGTCTGCATTTCGCGTGTGCACGATGATCGTCGCGGCCCGCTGTAGATCGGAGCGTTCCTGGAGCCATTCGGCTATCGCGAAACCGGTGTTAGCGTAATCGTTGTGATCGTTGGTCTCGTAGTGATGCGGGAGCAGATCGTGGTCGAGAAAGATCGCATCATAATTACCTTTGGCCAGAAACTCCTTGGCGTCCTCGACGGTCTCCGCGATGTCGAGATCGTCGCCGGCAAACCGTTTCTCAAACCACCGATGCCTTCTCTTATCGTCGTCGAGAAGAAAAACGCTGATCGCCGATCGCTCCGATCTGACGTCGGCCAAACCGCATCTCATTAACAAATTTTGGATAAATCCCATACAAGATAACCGCTGCGAGAAGGTAAATATAGCATACTGAATGACCGGTCGACATAGAACGCAAAGATGCGTCGATCTGAAAGGTGACAAGAAAAAAATGTAAAATTTGAATCCGAAATAGGCGGTGTTATAATCCTTGCAATTCGCTGATCCCTCATGCCAACTGAACGCGCAAAACCAGCCTTAGCCGCGGTACCCGCCGCAAATGAAATTGCCGACTCTTCGGACGTTTGTCCTATCTGCTTTGGTGCCGGAATGGAGATCGTCGCCGGTAAGGGCGCTCGTGTCTGCAGTTGCAGAAGGAACAGTACGCATTCGACAACGCTTGTGAGAACGAAGCTGCCGAAGCGATACGCAAACTGTCATCTCAACAACTTTGATCCGGTCGATTCATCACAAAAGACTGCGCAGCAATATGCCTCGTGGTTCGCGATGAATTATCCCGCAGTGGAGCGTGGGATTTTGTTCACTGGACCCGTCGGAATCGGCAAAACGCACCTTGCCGTTTCCATCCTCAAAGGGTTGGCCGAACGCGGTTTTCCCTGCTTATTTTATGAGTTTGGCGCGTTGCTGAAAGAGATCCAGGATTCGTACAACCCGCATACGAAAACTTCCGAACTTGGAGTACTTGCCCCGGTGTTGAATACAGAGGTCCTTGTGCTCGACGAACTTGGCGCTTCTAAACCGACAGACTGGGTACGCGATACCATGGCGCACATCATCAACACACGCTATAACGATAAGAAAGCTACGATCTTTACGACGAATTATCCTGACGAACGCAGGAAGGAAAGCGAGGAAACGCTCGAGGATAGAATCGGGGTAAGATTACGTTCTCGGCTGTTTGAGATGTGTAAGACAGTTGAGATGACGGGCGACGACTATCGCCGGAAACCGGTTAAACCCGCCGGCCAGCGGCAGCATTCTTAAGCCTGGTTAACCCTTTTCGGTATCGGCTTCGACATTTGTTTTGCAACCACCCGATAACCAAGAAGTAAAAGCACCACCAATCCGAACACCGCCGGATAGAATACATCCGATTTCACGATCATCCAGAAATGCACGACGCCGAGCATTGCGATCAAATAGCTCAGCTTGTGAAGTCGCGCCCAGTTTTTTCCACCGAGGCGTTTAACCATCCCGTTCGTCGACGTTGCTGCAAGGGGAACAAGCATGGCGAATGCCAGCATCCCGACCGCGATAAAAGGTCGCTGCCATACGTCGCCGACGATCGCCGCGACATCGAGGCCCTTGTCGAAAATGCTGTACGTGATCAGATGAATGAAAGCGTAGAAGAAAGCGTATAGGCCTAGCATCCGGCGAAATTTGATAAGCGATTTCCAACCGAATATCTTTCTCAGTGGCGTTACGGACAATGTGATCAATAAAAATATCAGTGTGAGCACGCCGGTCGTCCGCAGGAAAAACTCGATCGGGTTCGCCCCGAGAGCTCCGCGATAACCGTCGTACGCCAGAAAGGTGAGCGGGATAAAAGCGTTTATCGAAATGAGGATCTTGTGAAATTTTACGTCGAGCACTAGAAGTACCTCTTCAGATCCATACCGGTGTACATTTCGGCGACCTCGTCGCCATACCCATTGAACAAAATTGTCTCTCGCATTCGAAGTTCGCCGATCCGACGTTCCGTCGCTTGCGACCAGCGGACAGGGTTAACTTCAGGATTAACGTTTGAGTAGAATCCATACCACTCCGGAACGGCGATGTTCCACGTTGTCGGAGGCTCGGCTTCGGTGAGCGTGATCTTTACGATCGATTTAATGCTCTTAAACCCATACTTCCACGGAACGATGAGCCGTATCGGCGCTCCGTTCTGGTTCGGCATCTGTTTACCGTAAAGGCCGGTCGCGAGGATCGTCAGTGGGTGCATCGCCTCGTCGATGCGTAGTCCCTCAACATAAGGAAAATCGATCCCGGCCGAGAACGACGATTGCATCTGCTGCGGATCGTAATGTGTTTCAAACGCGACGTATTTTGCGGAGCCGAGCGGCTCGACTCTGTCGAGCAGACTTTTCAAAGGAAAACCGACCCACGGAATCACCATCGACCACGCCTCGACACATCGGAAGCGATAGATGCGCTCCTCCTGATCGAATCTTAGTAGTTCCTCGATGTCGAATGTTCGGGGCTTGCTAACCAGGCCGCCGACCTCAACAGTCCAAGGGCGGGTCACAAAGTCCCGGGCCTTCCTCGCGACTGCACTTTTCTCCGTAGAGAATTCGTAAAAATTGTTGTAGTTCGTGATCTCTTCAAAGGTGTTCGGCGTTTCGCCTGTGACCGCAATCAGTCCAGGCCGTACGTTTCCGATCCCGGCCGTAACAACTTCTGTCGGCGGCGGCGGATTGAAAAAACGATACGTCAGAGCGGTCGCCGACGTTGTACAAGCAACTAGCCCCGCGCGGATAAAGTTTCGCCGGTTCAGGTATGCGCTTTCCGGCGTGATCTCGCTGGACTTTATCGCTTTATCCGACATAAATTCTCAGACGCTGTTATCGCGACAGGTTCGCACGACAATTATCTACCCACAACTCCCGGTTTCGCCAACTTGGCCCTGATGGATTCGACCGCTAACACTTTCGATTGCCGTGCAGATCTCCGGGTCGTGGTTTTATGCGAGACGACAAGAAGGATGCCGCTACCGGTTCCGATACCCGGTCGATATTTTAAGAATTTTAAACACGGCATCCGACTAGTCCGACCTCGATCTACTGGCGTCGATCACCTGCCCTAATACTCCTGTTACGTTCCTAATTCCGCAGAATCGCAACATAGTTTAATATTTGTTGAACTTCTTTCAACAAAACTCTTCCATTTTGACCGAAATTGTTTATAATAGCCATGGCAGTCAGGCTCACCCGTCTCTTTAGCACACCTAAAAAAGAATATGCCCGCTACTAACGAACTTTTACGAGAAGGACGATATCGAATCAGCCAGCGCACAGCCGGCAACGGGAACGTTTTCGAAGCGTATGATACCGTCCGGAACACCAACGTTATCGTTCGCGAAATTCCCATAAGGCTCAATAAGGTAACCACCCTCTCGCAACAGGAATCTCTCAGACTCGCCTTTGCAAATCAGGCCAAAGCCCTAACCGAGATCGACCACGAATCACTGCTTCATGTCCACGACTTTTTCTCAGAGATAGACAGACAATACCTTGTCATGGAGGCCGTCGATGGAGACGAGCTCGGCTCTTTACTATCGCGAAACAAAAAGGCGTTCTCCGTTTCCGAAGTAACGAAATGGGCCGATGAATTGTTAGATGCGCTGAATTATATCCACACGCACAAGCCATCGATAATTCACCGAAACATCAGGCCCCAGAACCTTAAGCTGCATCCGTCTGGGAAGATCAAGCTGCTTGGTGTTGGCCTCGAGAGCGGAAGCGACTCAGACCTTACCGGCGGCGTTAATGATGAGAATTTAAATCTGCGCTATTCACCCATCGAGCAGATCTGGCCAGGTCTCGATGCGGCTTCGCAAAAGGCGATCACTAACAACTACGATGATCGATCCGAACGCATTCTGAAAGAACCGTTGGACGCCCGCAGCGATATTTATTCGCTTGGCGCGACGCTCTATTTTCTTATAACGGGCCGTGAGCCCGTCGATCCACTTGAACGATCGATCGATATTCTCGAAGGGAAACTTGATCCACTTAGTGAACCGTCGAAGGTGCATGCGCAGATCCCATCGGAGATCTCGGACGTTCTGATGAAGGCGCTGGAGATCAAGCGTGAAAATCGCTACGACTCGGCCCTCATCATGCGGCAGGTCCTAAAGACCTCGATCGCGCGTGTGTTGGAGCGAGAGGAAGAACAAGTTCCAGAACAAGCGGCGGCGCAATGGAAGGCGAATCCCGCTGCCGAAGAAGAGAAACGTCGCGATGCGGAAGCAGAGCAGCACAGGCAGGAAGCTTTGCAGCAGCAGCATCGCGAAGCTGAAGAACAACGTGTCCTGGCTGAGCAACGTGAGACAGAAGCCGAACGTTTGCTCGCTGAGCAGCAACTCGCGGAAGCCGAGCGTCTGCTTGCTGAGAAGCAAGCCGCAGAAGCCGAACGTTTGCTCGCTGAGCAGCAACTCGCGGAAGCCGAACGTTTGCTCGCTGAGCAGCAACTCGCGGAAGCCGAGCGTCTGCTTGCTGAGCAGCAAGCCGCAGAAGCAGAACGTATGCTTGCTGAGAAGCAAGCCGCAGAAGCAGAACGTATGCGTGCTGAGAAGCAAGCCGCAGAAGCAGAACGTATGCGTGCTGAGAAGCAAGCCGCAGAAGCCGAACGTATGCTTGCCGAGAAGCAAGCCGCAGAAGCCGACGCTCTACCAAGATCGGTGGACAATCTACTAGAGGTCCCGGTTTCGGCCGAAGTGAGGGCCCACCGCGACATCGACGTCCCGGACGAAGACGAGTTAGCTGCGGTGCTTGAAGAATTAGCTGAAGCCGAAGCTGTTGCCGTCAAGAAAGAGTGGTCTGAGAGGAAAGAATCGGCCGTAGAAGCCGATCAAGCAGAAGACGCGGATGACGCCGAGATTCAAGTTCTAGAAGCGCGGGTCGACTTGGCTCCCCAATCCACCGAAGCTTACGAAGACGACGATGAAGACATAATTTCCGTGCCCGAAAAATCCGGCTTCTCGCTGCCAGTTCCGGCGATCGCAGGTGCCGTCGCATTGATCGTTGTGATCGCGATCGGCGGATGGTTCGCAATGTCGGGCTCGTCCGAACCCGAGAAATCAACCGTGCAACCCGTCCAGGTCAACCAGCCGCCCGCCGAATCGAATACCGTTGCGGAGCCGATCGTTGTATCGACGCAACCCGATCCGGAAGCCGTTCCTTCAAGCGGTGAAGCCATGAATGAGCAGGCCGTGGCCGTGGCGAAAACGGGACCGAGCCCGAAACCGAAGAAGGCTGAACCCGCAAAGCCCAGGGGGGAAAAGAAGAAGGCCGTCACGGTCGACGATCTGATAAACGACAATTAAATCCTACCGGTCCTGTCCCGAAATAAAGTTATGAAACCCGCCAACTCTACACCAAAGAAATTTACGCGAATGAAACTGCTCGCTTGCCTTTTCTCAATCGCACTGACGTTCAGCGGCGCCGTGCAAGCTCAAAGCCCGCAACTGAGTCTGGCGGACCTCGTGATCGGTTTGCGGTCGAAAAAGGTCTCGCTACAGGAGCGGAACACGATCTTGACCGAGGCAGTTCGGCAACGCGGCGTTACGTTTGTTATGACGCCCGAAATCGCGAAAGAGCTCGAGACTACCGGCGCTTCGCCAACGCTTATCGAAGCTATCCGTTATAAGTCGGTGGCGGTGAAAACCTTACCGACGCCGGCCGTGGTCCAGCCTGTCGCGACGCCTGTGCCTACGCCGACGCCTCCCGACTTCAGCTTTTATCAAGCACGGGCAGATCAGAACGCAGGCAAGGGAGAATTCGGCATCGCATTGGCGGATTACAATAAGTCGCTCGAAATGAAGGCCGACAATGCAGTTGCCTACCTAAACCGCGGGAAGGCGCACTACAACCTGAAATCTTACGATCTTTCCGTAAAGGATTTTGATAAGGCAGTTGAGCTCAATCCTAAGGACTCGATCGCATTCTTGAACCGGGGTGTTTCGCACGAAAAGCTTGGCGACCCGGGACGGGCGATGGGCGACTATCAAAAGTCAGTGGATCTGGACCCGGCGAATGAAGCGGGAAAGGCAAATCTGAAGCGACTTCAGGATGCTCAGGCGAAAGCCGCCGCGGCGGAGGTCGCGAGGAACACTCCACCACCATTCCTTAATCTCGGAAACCTGACTACCGCCGGCGCGGTGAGAATGGTTACCCCCGTTTACTCGCCTGTCGCACAGCGGGCAAGCGTCGAAGGTAGAGTATCGGTAGAGGTGGACCTGGATGAAACAGGTGCAGTCGTTTCCGCTAAAGCGACGTCCGGACACCAAATGCTTCGGTCATCCGCAGAAGATGCGGCCAGGAAATCAAAGTTCAAGCCGGCGACGTTCAACAATCGGCCGATCAAAGCAAGGGGAATAATTACTTACAACTTCAGCTTGAAGCCAGTGACAAGAGAGTAACCTTCTCAGGAATTTATTGCCCGCGGCACTCGCTATATTGCGGGTGCCTTTTTTTTAATATGCGGCGCCGGACGGAGCGGTTTTCAGCCCGCCGGCCTCCTGGGCTATCTTTACGCCGACCGATGCCCCGATACGAGTTGCACCGGCTGCAAACATCGCTCGTGCATCATCGATCCCCTTCACTCCACCGGACGCCTTTACGCCCAGCGCGCTTCCAACGGTTCGACGCATCAGCGCGATATCATCGACCGTCGCGCCGCCCTTCGAAAATCCGGTGGAAGTTTTTACAAAATCGGCTCCGGCATTTTTCGCAGCAAGGCAGGCACGCACCTTTTCTTCATTCGTCAGGAGCGCGGTCTCGATTATCACTTTGCACAGGACACCGTTTTCATGAGCAGCCTCGACAACGGAGCGAATGTCATCCTCGACAGCACAGTCATCGCCGGATTTCAGCGCGCCGATATTAATAACCATATCGACCTCGCGCGCTCCGTTGAAGATCGACCGTCTCGCTTCGTACGCTTTTACGTCCGATAAAGTAGCTCCGAGCGGAAATCCGATCACGGTGCAAACAGGAACACCCGTGCCGCGGAGAAACTCGACGGACGCTTTCACCCAGCCGGGATTTACGCAAACAGATGCGAATCCAAACTGTGCCGCCTCTTCGCAAAGTCTTCGAATGTCAGATTCGGTGGCTTCGGGCTTGAGCAGTGTGTGGTCGATAAGGCTAGCCCAATCGTGTGCCGTCGCAGTTTCACCGAGGACGATCCCGATGCGCTCGGCGCCGGCATCGACGACTCGCTGCACGTCCGCGCTGCAAAAGGTCGGACAATATTCATCTCCACCGATCTTTGCAAGGACCAGATCCGTGATCTGCTCGACAAGCCGTTCATAATTTCCGTTCTTATTCATAACGACGGGCGGCGATGTTATCACCTTTTGTATTCGGTTTCGATGGCGTCGATCTTCGAGACGCGCCGCTTGTGCCGCTCCTCGCTAATTTCGGTCGTGATGAAGGCCCGGACTATCGCTTTGACTTCCTCAAGCGAATTTTGGCCGCTGCCTATCGTCAGGACATTTGCTCCGTTATGCTCCCGCGCATTTCTCGCGAGAGCTTCCGAATAACATGCCGCTGCACGGACGCCCGAGACCTTGTTTGCCGCCATCGCGCTGCCGATACCGGCTCCGTCAATGACTATGCCGGCATCAACATGGCGATCGGCGACTGATTTGGCGACTGCGTGAGCGAAATCAGGATAATCAACCGCGTCCGTCGAATTTGTTCCAAAGTCTCTGACTTGAAGGCCCAATTGATCGAGAAAAGTTTTTAGCTGTTCCTTTATCGAATACCCGCCATGATCGGCCCCGATCGCGACCGATCTTACTTTCAATCCTTCGGTTCGCGGTTTCTTGTAAATAAGAGTGATCTGCCGCTCGTTAATAATGTCACTCGCGAGCGGGGTAAACTTTACCGCTTCTGCGACCCGAATCCGCGAGCCGAGATCCAAACCACGCAGGTCGTCTTCCGTGATCAGCGACTTGGACGACTCGTCGCGGTCGTATTCCCTTTCCGTTTTTTCACGGAGAGAGTTAACGACGACGTGTTCCGGCGCCCGATCCGACGACTCCGGCGTTTCGTCCGTCGGCACTGTATCGAGTATCTCGCGGACCATTTCGCGTACACGCTCGCGGGTATTGGAGGATTCTGCAGACATATTTTCGGACGCTACTTTCGAAGCCGGGTCGGCCGCTTGTAAATTATAGATTGTTTGAATAGTATTTCTAAAACCCGTTCGCCAAACCAACTATATGTCCGCTGAATCCGCGAAAATCGAAGCGACTGAATTTACCAATCCGAACCTCGAGATCCTCTTCGATGAGGAGCAGATCAAGTCTCGGATCCTGGAGCTCGGCGAACAGATCACTAATGATTATCGAGGCGGCGATCTCGTGTTAGTAAGCGTCTTAAAGGGTTCGTGTATCTTTCTCGCCGATCTTATGCGAGCCATCGATCTGCAACTGACGATCGATTTCATGTCGGTATCGAGCTACAAGGACGGCACGGTTTCGTCCGGCGACGTCGAGATCCTGAAAGACCTTAGCAATTCGATCCGCGGTAAAGACGTAATAGTGGTCGAGGACATCGTCGACACGGGTTTGACGCTTTCGCGGTTACTGGAGATCCTAGGATCGCGCGGTGCCAATTCAATAAAACTTGCCAGTTTCCTTGATAAGCCAGGGCCCAGAATAAAAAAAGAACTAAAGATCGACTATACGGGTTTCGTCGTGCCGAACAAGTTTCTCGTCGGCTATGGACTCGACGCTGCGGGACGTTACCGAAACCTGCCCTTCATAGCGGCTGTTCGCGATCCGGCGTCCGTATGAAAAAGTTTTAGATCGAGACCGCGTCTTCCTGGATATGCCGGCTTGCGAGCAGCCCCTTGATCAGAAAGAAGAGGGCAAGCAAGTGGACACCAAAACCGAAAAAATCCTTTACTCCGATCATCAGAAAAGTGTCGATCAGATATAGGAATATTCCGACCACAAACGCGAGATCGATTCCCTTGCGTGCAAGCATTCCGAACATTGCAAACGCGCCTGCGATCAGCAGGTTTATGAGCAGCCCACTCGTCGTCATCGACGCATTGAAGCCGCTTGTCGTGCCATCCACCCACTGAGTGATCCCCAACGCTATCGGAGTGTTCGGCGTGTTGTAGTAATAAACTATCAGCGAATTGATCGCCGAAAGGATGGCGAGCCAGAAAAACCAATCAGCTCCATGAAGAACGCTGGTCCGGGTCACATGTCTGGCGGAATCGTCATCGAAAATGTCCATGATCTCCTCCTTTGCAGGTTGTCAGTCTTATTCAGATGGATGATAACACGCGTGTCCATTCGCACTGTACTGACCCAGAGATCAAGACGGGCACGGCCTAAGTTTGACCTTCGCCAATGTTTTCCGTATAATTTGGGCTTTTCGGCTAGTGGCGGATTCTTAGCCTAGGCCTCGGGAGACAGCTAGAAATGAGTTACGCAATTATTAAAACGGGCGGCAAGCAGTTCGCAGTCGAAGACGGGCAAACGCTCCGAGTACCCCGTATCGAAGGAAAAGAGGGCTCCAAGATCGATATTCAGGCCCTGGTAGTCGGAGCCGGAAAGGATGCGAAGATCGGAACCGACGCCACCGTGAAGGCAACCGTTGTTGGCCACGGACGTGACGAAAAGATCATCGTTTTCAAGAAAAAGCGCCGCAAACAGTACAAACGTAAGCAAGGCCACCGCCAAGGTTACACGGAGATCAAGGTAGATAAGATTTAAGGGGAGACGAATCCGCGCTTGGCGATTTTTCACATCGGCATCTCGCGATCGGTAATTAGAAAATGGCTCATAAAAAAGGTGTAGGTTCATCGAGGAACGGCCGCGACTCAAATGCTCAGCGGCTCGGCCTTAAGAAATTCGGTGGCGAGAAAGTGCTCGGCGGAAACATCCTTGCTCGTCAACGCGGGACAAAATGGAAACCAGGCAACAACGTCGGACGCGGTAAGGACGACACGTTGTTCGCTTTGATAGAAGGGTTTGTAAAATTTGAGAACAAGGGTCAGCGGGGAAAATTTATTAGCGTCTATGCGGAAGGCGCTGCTGAATTGGAATTGAAAGCCGCCTAACAGTTACTAATTCGATTGGAACGCACATGTCGATCTCGATATGTGCGTTCTTTCTTTTTTGAATCTTTCGATAACTGAATTGATTGCGAAAAGATTTTTCGACGAGATAGATTATAAATTTACTATCTTTCAGTTGGATAGATTAGGCCCTCTCACCCATCTGAAAAATCGTGTGTAAAATTTCGTTCAATGAACCTCAAAGGCATAAATGAGTTCTTTCGTTTTCCACAAAATTTCCACAAACGTGGGCGTGCGCTTTTCCACAAAATTTCCACAATAGGCCGATAAAATAAGGCCGAAAGCTAATGTATTTTATACTTGACACTAGAATTTACCCGTGTAGAATCCATTACACAGTCGAGATTGCTTACGGGCTCCTTGACCGGCCCCTGGAGATGGAACGAATGCGGTGACGCATCGTTCGAGAGTAGAAGGAGCGGAAAGCCGCTA
>JBKKAS010000106.1:0-3969 GCA_046714595.1 Pyrinomonadaceae bacterium
CAAGCGCAGATTTCAATTCCTGCGCCGCATTTTGGCGTTTGAACTGTTCATTAGCTCCGCCGCGCTGGATCAGCGCAAACGCGGCGAGGATCGAGATCAAAACGACCACGACCATTAATTCGACGACTGTGACGCCGGATTGGTGGGAGTTCGATTGGAGTTTGTTAGCCATTTTCGAACTCATGTTGAACGTCGCCCGGGCCGGGAGACGATCGTAAAATTTAACGCGTTTACTTGTGACTCTTTGCCCCGTCAAAAAATCTGAAAACTTTCAATGCCCCAGACGTCCGGCCAGCTCGAACATCGGGCTGTAGAGAGCCGCGATAATAAAACCTACGAAGAGACCAACCGGCACGATCGCAAAGTTCTGAAACCAGAACAGGACGGCCTCCAACTCACGTTCGGCCCGGGTCTCTACCACCTTGGCGTAATTGTGAAACGTGTTTTGCATGTCGGCCGTCTTTTCGAACGTCAGCAGAACACCACCGAATTCTTTCCCCATTAGAAACGGATACGGCACAAAAAGCTTATGCAGGTCGGTGGACTCGGTCATGAACCGGTATCGAACGTGCATCAGCATTTGTGCGTATTCCGGATTTGTCGTCGTCTCTGCAGCGACGAGAAAGCGTTCCGTCATCGATGGGATTCCCGATGACAGCATTGCCAGTGTGCGAAGCGTCTGGGCCGAGTAATAGTTGCGGAAGAACGAACCGAAAACGGGCGCCCGCAGCGAGGCGACCTTGATAGCATCGCTGCCCGCCTTTGTTTTTGTCCATCGCCAGAAATACACGAGCGCGATCACTACGCCGATCACCGTGCCGATGCCCCACCAACTGATAAGAAAGTCCGACGCGCCGATCATGATCCGGGTGATGATCGGGAGTTTTGCGTCCTCGCCGGTCAGCAGAGAGGTGTAGAGCTCAACCATTTTCGGCATTACGAAATAAAGCACTACGGCGACTGAAACAATACAAAACGCGACCACGGCGATCGGGTACATGAGCGCCGAGCGAATGCTGGAGCGAATTGCCTCGGCCTTCTTCTCCGCCTCGGCAAATCGATGCAGCGTCAAAAGGAATGCGCTCTTGTTGATCCCGCTCTCGGCGTCGGCGGCCGTTCCGACCTCTTCACCGATTCGAAGTGCGCAGATAAATGTGATCGGGAAAAGCGGTTCGCCCTTGTGATCGAACTGTGCCGAGAAGGCCTCGGAAAGACTCCGTCCGTTGATGATCAGTTCGCTGGCGTCGAGCAAGGCGTCCGACAACATCTTGTTTGTCTGAGCAAACGCGAGTAACCGGCAAACCTGCGTCGGACTTTCACCGACCTCCATCAAATCTCCGAATTGCTCGGCGAGCGTGGCAAACTCGATGCTGGTCGGACGCCGGTTCTTTTTCCGCGGTCCTCGGCGTTCGCTTATTGACTCGACGCTGATCCCGGCCCGTTCGAGCTCGTTTGCGGCAAGGGCACCCTCTTCCGTTTGGACAAAACCTTTGACCGGAGCCCCGAGCGAATCGACACCGCTAAAATTGTATCCGCCGTCAGAAAGAGTCGTCCCCGGACGCTCGAAGCCCCGGACTCTGTCCATACGATTCGGAGCTGGCGTGATATGACGGCCTGCCGATCCCAACGGGCGGATGGTATCGGTCGTTGTTCCTGGAATTTCGTTCAACTCATTCATCCTTTACGACTCCTGGCCTTTCGCAATCGCCTCATGCCGTTCGATCGCTTCCTGAAGCGAGCGCGAGTGTCCGTCTATCGCGGCCTGTTCGGACTCGCGATTCGAGAACTGCCGTTTGCTTTCGACCAATCCCAGCACCGCGGCTACTTCCATTTCTGACGTAATACCCGCGAGGACTTTTGCACGAGCGACTTCCTTCATAGGGATCAGGTAGCCGGCACGGACGGCCTTCTGCACGACGTCGCGAGCGGTGAGACTTCGATCCTCGACCCACTCCTTGACCTCGTCGTTGAAGTAAAGAAGCTCCGCCATCGCGGTGCGGCCGCGAGTTCCCTTGTTGAAGCAATCGGGGCAGCCGACGCTCTTGTAAACTTCTCGTTCGTACATTTCCGACGGGTGCGTATCGACGATACGGCACCGTTCGCAAAGTTTCTTGATGAGCGCCTGCGCAAGTATTAGATTCAAACCGGTGGATAGATTCTCGCGCGGCAATCCGAGCTGGAACATTCGCGACAGTGTGTCTTCGACGCTGGCAGCGTGAAATGTCGAAAGAACAAGATGGCCCGTCAGTGCTGCGTTGATCGCGACCGATGCGTGCTCGGACGAACGCAGCTCGCCGATTCCGATGATGTCCGGGTCAGCGCGAAGGCATGAATAGAAAGCGTCCCACCACGTGAATGGCGTATTCGGCCGGAGGCTCATTTGCGTCCGATAGGGTGACCGAATCTCGACCGGTTCGCCGATCTCGATGATCTTGTAACTATCTGTCTCTTCCAAGGCCGCGTAGATGGCTTCGAGTGTGTCGGTCTTGCCCGAGCCGGTCGCACCGGTCACGATCAGGATGCCTCTTTTTTGTGTATAGGCCGCACGGAGGTCCGCGATCTGTCGCGGCAGGAAACCGACCTCGTTGAGATCCCGGATCGGCTTGAGCTGGGAGCGAAGTACGATCGAGGGTGCGTACAAAGTCGGTTGTGAAACGAAACGCAGCTCAACCTCCGCCGTCCGGCCGTCACGAAGCGCGCGAACCTTTACCGTCGAGTCGATGTCCTTGAACTTCATCTGCGTCGCGTCTTTGCCCGACGTCTCGGCCATGCCCATGCAAAGTTGTTTGATCTTTACAAAAGGAATGTTGTCCCATCTCACGAACATCTCACTATCGTACCGGAACCGAATTCGCCCCGTCGGTTGGCCGGCCTCGATGTGCATGTCGCTCGAACCCGAGCGAAGAAACTCCATCAGGATCAAACGAATGAATTCCTGAGTTGTAAGCTCAGCCTCACTACGACGAATGTTCCGTTCGTATTCGTCCCGGTCCGTGAGGTCGATCCACTCTTCTGCCTCGTTGACGAAATCTGCATCGGCCGTCGCCTGCACGGCGTGGGATTCCTCGATCGTCAGGAATGTTTTCCCCTCACCCCATTTTTTTGTTTTCTGAGTCTGCTTTTTCTGCTGGTGCTCAAGCACCATCGACAGCGTCCGCTCATCGTAAATGTGCGAATAGAGGTACTCAAAAAATGCCTCTTCAAGCTGGACAAATTTGATATTGAACGGACTGACGCCGAGGGCATGGACAACGCCGCTGCGGTGATCACCGTTCCGGATCTGGACGAGCCCGACTTCGAAATGCGCGGAATCGTATGCACCGCTCCATACATTCAGGACGATCGCCCGGTAGCGGCTCGAAGATTCGCGATTCAGATATTCGGACAGTTTCTGAAGGTCGTTGATGCTGTACTTTTTCTCAAGACCGGGTTCGACCCCGAGAGAAAAATTGACAGGCGCCTGTGCCGACGGCTCAAGCAGAAGAGCTCCGTCGTCACCGATCATAGGCGGCAACTCATTTTCCCGTTCGTCGATCAGCTCGACAAAACTCTCGTCTTTTAACTCTTCGCTCGACATATGACTACAAATTACATTCGTACGACGGTGCGGCCCTCCGTTTGTTGCCTAACGACTTCCTAATTATCCGGTTTCTTCGGGACGACCTGCTTCGGCTCGGCCTTGTTCGAACGGTCAAGCAGCTCCGGCGTGAGCGAAGGCGGATTCGTCGTCGCTCCGGGAACTACGACGGGTTCGATCGCTTCACCGTACGGTATGACCGAAACCGAGATCGCGAAATACAAACGGTTGATTCGAGTATCCCGAATTCGCCGCTTGAACAGCTCACCGATTATCGGAATGTCGCCGAGGCCAGGAGTTTTTGAGATCGACTTACTGTCCTGGTCAACCGTAAACCCACCTAAGATCGCGGTCTTATCTTCACCAAGCAACAGTTGTGTCTGAACCGACCG
>JBKKAS010000107.1:0-3091 GCA_046714595.1 Pyrinomonadaceae bacterium
CGGCCTCGATATGAAGATCTCACCTGCACGTTTAGCGGCATTCGAGATCCTGCAGCGTATCGAGGCCGAGCGTTCGTTTTCGTCTGTACTGCTGCCGATCTTCGAAGAGAGATTGGGCGACCCGGACCGCGGCCTCTGTCACGAACTCGTGCTCGGAGTTCTTCGGCGGCAGATCTATCTCGACAAACTTATTGAGCACTTTGCCGGCGCTAAAAAACTGGATGCCGGGGTGCGGATCGCGCTGCGGCTCGGCATCTACCAGTTACTGTTCCTCGATAAGATCCCGGCCTACTCGGCGATCAATGAAAGCGTAAATTTAGTTCAGCTTGCGCGAAAGGCGTCGGCGAAAGGATTTGCGAACGCGATCCTCCGACGCGTTTCGGAGCGCGTTCCGCAATTGGAATTCGTGGACGAGATCGAGCGTATATCGGTCGAGACTTCGCACCCGAGGTGGCTCATCGAAAAATGGGCGTCGGATTTTGGTGCAGCCGAGGCTGGTGAGATAGCCTTCGCGAACAACATCGTTCCTCGGGTCGCGCTCCGATTCACGCGAAGGGGCAGTGCGGCTAAACAGGCTGGTGACTTTGAATCGGGTGAGCTTGCTGACGGGTGTTATATCGCACCTTTTATGACTGCGCAGCTGCTCGAGATGGCGGAGCGGGGCGAGATCTATTTCCAGGACGAAGCGTCGCAATTGGTGGCGCAAGTGGTATCGAGTGATGGCGTTGGTCGCTTTTTGGATGTCTGCGCGGCGCCGGGCGGAAAAACGACGCAGATCGCACAAACCCAAACCGCGACTTTCATTGTCGCGGGCGATCTTCACCCGGCCCGGATTCGGCTTCTGCAAAACACCTGTCTGCGGCAGGGCATCGACACGGTCAACATCGTGCAGTACGACGCTGAAAGCTCGCTCCCGTTTGCCGACGAGAGTTTCGACGCGGTGCTTGTCGACGCTCCATGCTCAGGCACGGGGACGATCCGCCACAGCCCCGAGATTCGATATTTTCTTAAGCCAGATAATTTCGTTGAGCTGGCAAACAAACAACGTGCGATCTTGCTAAATGCATCAAAGCTGGTACGGCACGGCGGGCGATTGATATATTCCACGTGTTCGTTCCAGGTCGAGGAGAACGAAGCGGTCTGCCGGCAGTTTCTCAACGGTATTGATACTTTTCGTCAGGTACGGCCAAATGTGCCGGCGAGACTCGTGACCGAAGAGGGATTCGCCCGGACATTTCCACACCGTGACGGCGTCGACGGGTTCTTTATCGCCGAGTTTGAACGGCATCGTTGATCGAGGTCCGAAGTTCCGTGTTCGATTAAAAAGTGCTAGACTTTCGCTTGGTTTATTCCAGATGAGCATTCTTTCCAAAAGTATTTCCGCGCTAGGTAAATTGGCTGCAGTTGTCGTCTTGCTCGGCGCATTCGTAGCCGGCATGACCGGTGTGGTCTATATGTCGCTTTCCGGGTCGGAGCTGAAGGTTCCGGAGCTGGTAGGTAAGGATTATGTTGAAAGCGAAAAGGAACTAGCGGCGCTTGGACTGAAGATCAAAAGGCGGGCCGATCGCGTCAGCCCGGAACAGATAAATACGGTTCTCGAGCAGCTTCCGAAGCCCGGAGAGACGGTCAAAACCGGTCAGATGATACTGGTTGTAGTAAGTAAAGCCGGAATGGCGGGCGACGAAACGCCGTCGTCTCTTAAGAAGGATATTGAAACTGACGATTCTGAAACGATCCAGGACATGATCTCGGATAAGCCGAAGAAGAAGGTCAACTCCAACACGAACAAGAAAAAGGCAGATACTACGCGGGATGTGATCGCGAACGATACGTCTTCGAATACCGCTACTGATCCGAAAGACGCGACAACTTCGAAGCCGGCCGACGATAAGAAAGACGGTACAGATAAGAAAGACACATCGACCGGAACGCTGCCAAAGCCGCAAAATGTGCCGCCGGCGAAACCCGGTAATGAACCGCGACCCAAGCCGTGATGCGAAATACAACCGCAGCCGCCCTAATTGCAACAAACTAGAAGCAAAATTGGTGAATGTTTGAAATAGCTCCGTCGATTCTCTCCGCAGATTTTACAAGGCTTGCCGACGAAATCGCCGCGGTCGAAAAAGGCGGCGCAACTGTGCTTCACGTCGATGTGATGGACGGGCATTTTGTCCCGAACATAACTATCGGGCTGCCGGTTGTTAAGTCGCTCAGAAAAGCGACCCGGCTGACCATCGATACGCACTTGATGATCGAAGAGCCGAGCCGGTACGCGGTGAAGTTTGTCGAAGCCGGGGCGGACATGGTTTCGGTCCATGTCGAGGCGGATGTGCATTTGCAGCGGACCCTTGTCGCGATAAGGGAAGCCGGTGCCAAGGCGGGAATTGCTATCAACCCGGGCACGCCCCTGTCAGCGATCGAAGAGGCGTTACCGTATGCGGACTTCGTACTGCTCATGTCGGTGAATCCGGGTTTCGGCGGGCAATCGTTCATTCCTACTTCGGTAGACAAGCTGCGGCGGTTGAAGCGGATGATCACCGAACGCGGACTTGAAACCAGGATCGAGATAGACGGCGGTATCGATGCGAACAACATCGCTGAGATAGTCGAATCGGGAGCGGACATCGTCGTAGCTGGTTCAGCCGTCTACGGACGCGGAACTCCGGCCGAATCCGTCAGAGAGCTTTTAGATAAGGGCACCGTCTGGGTATGACGACCGGGCAGAAACCCGGCTGTTAAGAAGCGGGCTCCGGAAAGATATATTGGCATGCTCGTTCACACTCGCGGTTCAGCCCATTGGAGAAGAATTATGTTTTTATCAACACGAAGGATCGTTGTCTCACTTTTGGCTGTCATAGCCTTGTCGTCGCTCGGAGCGTTTGCGCAAAAGCCGGGGGACGGTTCGGCGGCACAGCGGCTCGAAGTTATGCGCCAGAAGCTTGAAACGATCCGACGCTCGGCGACGAGCGCGGCCTCGGTGTTGAAACAAGAGAGCAAAGACGACAAAGCAACGAAGACCGACAAAGAGAATAGCGATACCCCGTACGCACGGCTTCGCGCAATCGAGAAAGAGGCATCGACTCTTCAATCG
>JBKKAS010000108.1:0-7812 GCA_046714595.1 Pyrinomonadaceae bacterium
AGTTCAAGGCCGAGGCGTATGTGCTGACAAAGGAAGAAGGCGGACGCCACACACCGTTCTTTACCGGATACAGACCTCAGTTCTATTTCCGGACAACGGACGTGACGGGAGTTGCGAACCTTCCGGCCGGAGTTGAGATGGTGATGCCCGGAGACAACATCCAGATGGAGATCACGCTGATCGCCCCGATCGCCATGGAGAAAGGACTTCGGTTCGCTATCCGCGAAGGCGGCCGCACAGTTGGAGCGGGAACGGTCAGTGAAGTTGTTGAATAGTTTAGAGTTCCGGCTTTAGCCGGCTGACTGTACGAAGAGGCCGCCTGAAGGCGGGACTCAAAACAAGAAGTTATGTTAAACGAAAAAATTCGCATCAAGCTGAAAGCCTACGATCACCGCGTGCTCGATCAGTCGACACAAGAGATCGTTGATACGGCGAAGCGGACCGGAGCACGGATCGCAGGCCCGATCCCTCTACCGACCATCAAAAATAAATGGACGGTATTGCGTTCGCCGCACGTCGATAAAAAATCGCGTGAGCAGTTCGAGATCAGAACGCACAAGCGTCTGATGGACATTCTCGATCCGACTGCTGAAACGGTCGACGCATTGATGAGACTTGATCTTCCGGCCGGTGTCGATGTTGAGATCAAGGCATTTGGGAAAAGTTAGTCTGTAGAGTCTATCGAGTCTATCGAGTCTATCGAGTCAACTTCGGTCTAACCAGACCCGACAGACTCGACAGACTCGATAGACTCGACAGACTAAGAGAGAAGATATGATTAGCGGAATCATTGGTAGAAAACTCGGAATGACGCAGATCTTTGCGGAAGATGGAACGGTTACTCCCGTGACTGTCATCAAAGCGGGGCCGTGCGTCGTCGTCCAGACAAAAAGTGCGGCGGGCCGTGACGGTTATAACGCGGTGCAGCTCGGGCTTGTCGAGGACGTGCCGATTCGTCTGAAGAATGTGACGAAGCCTCTTCGCGGACATTTCGAGAAGACCGGCGGTGGTCTCCCGCCGACCCGGGTGTTGAAAGAGATCCGCCTTACGGACGAACCCGAAGCAGCGATCGGCGATCAGATCAAGGTCGATGTATTCGCCGATGGCGACAAGATCGAGGTTGTCGGCAAATCGAAAGGCCGAGGCTTCGCCGGTACGATCAAGCGGCACAACTTTAAGCGCGGGCCTGAGTCGCACGGCTCGATGAACGTTCGTGCACCGGGTTCGATCGGACAGTCGGCGTATCCGTCGCGGGTTATCAAGGGAACGCGTTCGTCGGGCCACATGGGTGATGCGCGTGTGACCGTTAGAGGGTTGACCGTTGCCCGAGTCGATGCCGAGAACAATCTGTTGATGGTTCGCGGTGCGGTTCCCGGAGCAAATGGAAGTTTAGTTATTGTTAGGAAAAGTTAGTGACAAGTGATGAGTGACAAGTGACGAGATCGAATCTGTCACTCATCACTCGTCACTCGTCACTCATCACTGAGGAAAAGATTATGCCTACCGTAAAGGTTCGCAATTTGAAGAATAAAGAAGTTGGCGAAGTTAGCCTCGCGGATTCCGTGTTCGACGTCGAGCTGAACGAGTCGTTGATCCATGCGGCCTTGATGAACTTTCAGGCTAACGGACGGCAGGGAACCTCGGCGACGAAAACTCGCGGAAACGTTTCGGGCTCGGGCCGCAAGCTTTGGAAACAGAAGGGCACGGGACGCGCACGTATCGCATCGCTTCGCTCGCCTTTGTGGAAAGGCGGCGGTAACGTTCACGGACCGCAGCCCCGCGATTGGTCATACAAGATGCCGAAGAAAATGCGCCGCGGCGCTCTTCGTTCGGCTCTTTCAGAAAGGCTTCGCGAGGGAAATCTGATCATCATCGACGAGTTTGGTTTCAAGACGCCGAGGACGAAAGATTTTCTCGACGCTGTCGGTACGCTTGGTCTGGTCGAGAACAGGAAACGCACGAAGACCTTGATCGTCGACTCGCTCGATAACGCGAATCTCGTTCTGTCGTCACGAAACGTTGAGAAGACAAAGGTCACGAATAGTTTCGGTTTGAATATTTACGATTTGCTTTATCACGAAAAGCTTCTTATCTCGAAAACCGCCATCGAAGAACTGAACCAGCTTCTGGATCCGAAGAGGGAAACTGGAAAGGCTGCCGAGGTTACCGACGAAGAGCCGAAGGCAAAAAAGGAAGCGAAGCCGAAAGCAAAAGCGACCGAGCCCGCGGACTTGCCGAAGCCGAAGAAGGAAGCCAAGCCGAAAGCCGACGTAGTGGAGACGGCGGACGAGCCGAAAGTGAAAAAGGAAGCAAAGCCGAAGGCGGAGAAAGCTGCTGACGAAACGGCCGCACCTAAGAAAGAGGCCAAATCCAAGGCCGTGAAGAAGGAGGCGACTGACAATGAGTAACTTTACTGTTTGGGATATCTTGAAGTCGCCGGTCGTCACGGAAAAGAGCGTGATCCTGAAGGAAGATTCGACCGATGAGGATAGTGGACGCAAGGCCGGTCAGGTTCTGACGTTTCGCGTCGAAAAGACCGCCGGCAAATTGGACATCAAGAAAGCGGTCGAAGAGATCTTCAACGTTAAGGTCGCCAAGGTACGTACCGTTCAGTACGAAGGCAAGATGAAAAAGCGGGGCCGTCAGGAAGGCCGCCGGCCGGATTGGAAGAAGGCTTACGTCACTTTGAAAAAAGGCGAGCCAATGGTCGATTACGCAGAAGCGATCTGATTGCGGATTTCGGATTTCGGATTGCGGATTTGAGCAGGAAGAAAATCGAGTCAGTTTGAATTGAAAGTTAGTGAAGCGGGAACGGAGCACGGCGTCTTGATTACAAGAAATCCGCAATCCGAAATCCGCATTCCGAAATTGGAATATGGGAATCAAGAGATTAAAACCGACATCACCGGCACGACGCTATCAGACTTATCTGACGCGCGACGAGTTGACGCCGGGAGCAACCCCCGAGAAGTCGTTGCTCGAACCGAAGAAGAGAATTTCCGGACGCAATAACGACGGGCGTATTACGGTCCGCCGCCGCGGCGGAGGTCATAAACGCCATTACCGGATCATCGATTTCAAGCGCGATAAATCGGGCATCCCGGGCAAGGTTTCGCAGATCGAATACGATCCGAATCGCTCGGCGCACATAGCCTTGATCACATATCTCGACGGCGAGAAGCGTTACATCATCGCTCCGGTCGGGTTGAAGATCAATACGATGATCCACAGCGGCGAGGATGCCGATATCCTGCCGGGAAATGCGCTTCCGATCAAGAACATTCCGCTTGGAACCGAAGTTCACAATATCGAGTTGCGGCCCGGCAAGGGCGGTCAGATGGTTCGATCGGCGGGCGGCTTCGCACAGATCATCGCGAAGGAAGGCGACTACGCACAGCTTCGCATGCCATCTGGTGAAGTCAGAAAGGTTCCTGTTGTCTGTATGGCAACCGTCGGACAGGTCGGCAACACCGAGCATGAGAATGTTTCGCTTGGAAAAGCGGGACGCAGCCGGTGGATGGGCAGGCGTCCGAAAGTTCGCGGCGTCGCCATGAACCCGGTGGATCACCCGCACGGCGGTGGTGAAGGAAAAACTTCGGGCGGACGTCATCCGGTAACTCCGTGGGGACAGCCAACGCGCGGTTACAAAACGCGACGGAACAAACGCACGACAAACATGATCGTGAAGGACAGAAGGAGAAAATAATTTCAAATTTGAGATTTGAAATTTGAGATCAAGAGTATGCCTCGTTCATTAAAAAAAGGACCGTTTATCGACCTTAGCATTGCGAAGACGCTGAAGCGCATCCTGGATGGCGGAAAGAAACCGCCGGCGATCAGAACCTGGTCGCGCCGGTCGACGATCTCGCCGGACATGGTCGGGCTGACCTTCGGCGTCCACAACGGCAAGCGTCACATTCCCGTGTTCGTCACAGAGAACATGGTGGGCCACAAGTTAGGTGAATTCTCACCGACGCGGCTCTTTAAGGGACATCCGGGAACTAAAGCGGAGAAGATGGCTAAGAGGAAGTAAATAGTGAATCGTAAATCGTGAATAGAAAGAATGACTACTCACGATTCACGATTCACGATTCACTAAGAATATGGAAGCGATAGCAAAGACAAAACATTTGAAAGGCAGCCCGCGAAAGGCTCGGCTGGTGATTGATATGATCCGCGGGCAAAACGTCTCGCGGGCGCTCGCGATCCTCAAATTCACGGACAAGCGGGCGGCCGAACCCATCGCGAAGTGTTTGAGTTCGGCGATCGCTAACGCGACCTACGCGGCCGAGCAGCAGAACATCGCGATCGATCCGGACGGTTTGTGGATCAAATCGTGCTTCGTCGATATGGGCCCGACGAAAAATCGGCGCCGCATGCGTCCCGCTCCACAGGGCCGTGCATACCGCGAACAGCGTCACTATTGTCACATCACGATCCATGTGACCAGTGACGAGAAGGCGAAGACCGAGAAGGAATTGAAAGCCGAAGCAGCGAGAGCAAAGCGTGCGGCTGCGAAAAAAGTCGAGGGCGGAGAAAAGAAGTCCGCAAAGGTCCCGGCGAAAAAGGCCGCTGCTCCGAAGAAGACGAAGGATGAGAAAGTTGCGACGCCGGCGGACGAGGTAATTGAAACGCCGACTGCGAATGACGTTGCGGAGACGGTCGAAGCAAAAAATGAAGCCCAGGTCGCGGACGCGAAGAATGTTGAAACACAAACGACCGCGACACTGAATGAGCCGAAGCCTGCTGACGAAAAGCAGCAGGACATCAACGAGGAATTAGAGAGGCAGTAACTAGCAGTTCGGATTTCGGATGTCGGATTTGGGATTTCAATCCCAAATCCCAAAGCCCAAATCCCAAATCAAAATATGGGACAGAAAGTTCATCCATACGGATTCAGAGTCGGGTACAACAAGGATTGGCATTCGCATTGGTTTACCAAGCACGACTTTGCAAAATTCCTCGCCGAGGAT
Organism: Pyrinomonadaceae bacterium; assembly: GCA_046714595.1. Taxonomy (GTDB): domain Bacteria; phylum Acidobacteriota; class Blastocatellia; order Pyrinomonadales; family Pyrinomonadaceae; genus OLB17. The sequence goes on from JBKKAS010000108.1 coordinate 4,974, forward strand.
CTGAAGCTCAAGCGCGACCTCAAACGACGCTTCAGCGGCGGCGGAGTTTCGCATATCGATATTGAGCGTGCAGCGTCTCGTCTGAAGATCATTATCTACACCTCGCGCCCGGGAATCATCATCGGCCGTAAAGGTTCGGAGATCGAGAAACTTCGCGAGGACCTTGCGAGAAAGACGGGCCGCGAAGTACTGATCTCGATCCAGGAGATCCGCCACCCCGAACTGAATGCACAGTTGCAGGCCGAAAAGATCGCACAGCAGCTTGAAAAGCGGATCGCTTTTCGTCGTGCGATGAAAAAGACGATGGAAGAATCGCAGCGGTTCGGCGCACAGGGAATCAAAGTGATGATCGCCGGCCGTCTGAACGGAGCTGAGATCGCACGTACCGAATGGTCGCTGCAGGGCAGATTGCCCCTGCACACGCTTCGCGCGGATATCGACTACGGATTTGCGGAAGCGTTAACGACGTTCGGGATCATCGGCGTGAAGTGCTGGATCTATCGCGGTGAGATCCTCGATCCGAATGCGTCGATGGCCCGCGGTACGACGACCGATCCGATGAACGAAGTAAAGGTCGAGCGTGGTGCACGCCGTGGGCCGCGACGAGACGACAGGCGATAGCAACGTTAATAGTGAATCGTGAATCGTGAATAGAAAAAACGGTTCTCAGCGATTCACTATTCACTATTCACGATTTACGAGGGTTTATTTATGTTGATGCCGAAAAAGGTCAAGCACCGAAGAGTCATGAAGGGACGCATGCGCGGGAAGGCAACGCGCGGCGAGAACCTGGACTTTGGTGACTATGGACTGAAGACATTGGAAGCCGGTTGGATCACCGATCGACAGATCGAAGCGGCACGTATCGCGATGACGCGTCACGTAAAACGCGGCGGTAAGATCTGGATCAGGATGTTCCCGGACAAGCCGATCACAAAGAAGCCGGCGGAAACGCGTATGGGAAGCGGCAAGGGTGCACCGGATCATTGGGTCGCGGTAGTGAAACCCGGCCGTGTTCTTTACGAGATCCAGGGTGTCGATGAGGCGTTGGCCCGTGAGGCGATGAAGCTTGCGGCACAGAAGCTTCCTATCAAGACAAAGTTTGTGACGCGTGCGGACCTCGAAGGAGGCATTGTTTAAGTTATGAAACGCAAGGAACAGATCGACCAGCTTCGGGACATGAATCCCCAGGAGTTAAGCGACCAGGCGGATGCATTGAAGGAATCGCTTTTCCGTTTGAAGTTTCGGAAGACGCTCGGTGTGGGCGAAACCGTAAAGGATATTCGCCGTGAGAGAAAGACCCTGGCGCGCGTTTATACGTTGATGGGCGAAAAAGCGAAGGGCGAAAAGAAAGCCTAATTAAAGCAAATGGCAACAAAGAAAAAGACAGACGAAACGGAAAATACCGTAGAAGCAGGGGCAGCAGCCGAAACAGAAGCGGTTGAGGCAAAAGCTGACGCAGTCGAAGAGGCGCCAAAGAAACGGGCAAGGGCTTCGACGCCGAAGGCCGCGAAGAGTGCGGACGATGCTGCGGTCGATTCGACGGGTGAAACGGCCAAGAAAGGTAAGCGGGCCGAAAAGATCGGTGTGGTCACATCAGACAAGATGACGAAAACCGTCGTCGTGCGGGTCGACAGGCTCGTTAAGCATCCGATCTACCGAAAATATATTCGCAAGCGCAAGAAATTTATGGCGCACGATGAGATGAGCTCAAAGATCGGCGACAAGGTTAGGATCGTCGAGACGCGGCCGCTGTCGGCGCGGAAACGCTGGAGAGTTGTCGAGATCATTCATAAAGCGGAGCTGTAGTAAGTCGATCGAGTCTATCGAGTCTATCGAGTCTATCGAGTCTCGAAAGACGTCGACTCGACAGACTCGACAGACTCGATGGACTCGATAGACTGGGAGAACAGATATGATTCAGATGCAGACCTCGTTAGCGGTCGCGGATAATTCGGGTGCAAAGCGTGTTGTGATGATCATGCCTATCGGTGGATCGACCAGCAAGATCGCTCGTCTCGGTGACAAGATAAAGGTCACCGTGAAAGAAGCGGCTCCGGATGGTACAGCCAAGAAGGGCAAGGTTTATAACGCCGTGATCGTCAGAACGCGCAAGGAAATTCGCCGTAAGGACGGGACATATATTCGGTTCGACGAGAATGCGGCAGTGCTTATCAAGGACGACGGCACTCCGGTTGGTACGCGTGTTTTCGGACCGGTCGCCCGCGAGCTGCGTGAAAAGAATTTCATGAAGATCGTCAGTCTGGCGCCAGAGGTAATTTAGGTGGAATAGGTCCTATAAGTCCTATGGGACCCATGGGTCGTATATGAAAATCATTAAGACAGGCACAGTAAGCAGCAGGATCAAGCGAGGCGATCAGGTCGTATTTATCGCCGGCAGAGAATATGCGCGCTATGACAGCGCCGGAAAGCGTCAGCCTTATCGCGGTAAGGTGATCGAGGTAGATGCTCGTAACGGTAAGGTCAAGGTTGAAGGTGCGATGCTTATGAAGCGGCATCAGAAGCCGGTACCGCAGCTGAATCGCGAAGGCGGTATCAGGGAGCAGGAAGCTTGGGTGGACGTCTCGAACGTCGCTCTCGTCGATCCTGACACGGGCAAGCCGACACGCGTCAAGGTCGAGGTCCGGGACGGGAAGAAAGTACGCATAGCGAAAAGCGGCAAGGTGCTTCCGATCGCGAATGTCTTCGGTAAGAAAGAGCCGAAGAAGGACAAGGACAAGGAAAAAGAAGAAGAAAGTTCCTAGTTTCGCGTTACTGGTTTATAGTTGGAGATAGGGAACCAGAAACTAGAAACCAGGAACTAGAAACTTAAAGAGAT
>JBKKAS010000109.1:0-5835 GCA_046714595.1 Pyrinomonadaceae bacterium
AACCCCGCCCGAGGCATGCGCGATTTTCTTCCGGCCGATGTCCGGAAGCGCGAGTATGTCATCGGTGTTATCAAGCGAGTTTACGAAAGCTACGGTTTCGAGCCGCTCGAAACGCCCGCCGTCGAGAATATCGAAACCCTGATGGGCAAGTACGGAGAAGAAGGCAATCAGCTTATCTTTAAGGTCCTCAAGCGGGGAGAGAAACTCTCCCAGTCTATCGGGTCTGTCGAGTCTGTCGAGTCTATCGAGTCTGTCGAGTCTGACGAGTCGGCTAAACTCGGTGGACCCGATAGACTCGCTGACTTGGCGCTTCGCTACGACCTGACAGTCCCGCTCGCACGCGTTATTGCCGACCGAAAAAATGACCTTCCCAAATTTTTCAAACGGTATCAGATCCAGCCAGTCTGGAGTGCCGACCGTCCCGGCAAGGGCAGATTTCGCGAATTTTATCAGTGCGATGTCGACGCAATAGGCTCATCGTCGACGGTCGTAGAGGCCGAGCTGATCTCAGCGGTGAGCGAGATCCTGGGCAGATTAGGTTTTGCGGATTTTGTTGTTCGCGTCAATCACCGTGAGGTACTGAGAGATATTCTCGACACCGCCGGTGTCCCCGCCGGACTTCACGACGCTGCGCTGATAGCGATCGACAAGCTCGACAAGATCGGCAGCGAAGGCGTCGCGACGGAACTCGCCGCCCGCGGTATCGCGGACGACGCGTCGCAAATGCTGCTCGGTATTTTTGAACAGACGCGGCAGATCGTCGGCGAAGGAAAAGACGTGAACCGCACGATCGTCAGCAATCTCATCAACATCGTCAGCAACGAGGTGTTGACCCAGATCGGACAGATCATCAAATTCAGCGAAGGATGTCCGGTCCAGCTCGACCCTAGCCTCGCCCGTGGTCTCTCGTATTACACCGGCACGATCATGGAGGTTAACGTGCCCGATATGGCTGGGTCGCTCGCAGGCGGCGGGCGGTATGACGCCCTTGTCGGAATGTTCGGCAAAGAACAAATTCCGGCGTGTGGATTTTCGCTCGGGCTCGAACGCATTCTCGTGGTGATGGAAGAACGCGGGATGTTTCCGGCGGAGATCGCCGACTCGACGCCGGCCGATGTCATGGTCACGATCTGGAGCGAGGAAACGATCGAAGAAACGCTCAAGCTTGCACGAGAACTCCGCAACGCCGGCCTTCGCGTTACGGTCTATCCCGAACCCGATAAACTCGGCAAGCAGATCAAGTACGCCGACTCGATCAAGGTCCCGTACGTCTGCGTCCTAGGTGAGATTGAGATGGCGGCAGGCAAAGTAAAGGTCAAGGACATGAAATCGGGCGAAGAGCGTCTGGTAATGTGGAATGAAGCGGCTGAAGTTATAAGATGAATCTCAGTCCCAGGTCTGGGCTTCGCCCATCGACTTTCGGAAAAGCATAGCTTTTCCGCACACCGAGCGGCTAAGCCGCGAGCCTATGAGCGCACGATTGATCCAGAACTACCACGCCGACGTAATTCAATCATTCCGCAACTACAAAACCCTCGCAGAGCGGGCTATCGATCAGGTCTAGGATGACGAGTTCTTCGCGACAATAGACGAGGAGGCGAACTCGGTCGCGCTCATCGTCAAACACATCGCCGGGAATCTGCGTTCACGGTGGGCCGACTTTCTGACGACGGACGGAGAGAAGCCGGACCGGAATCGCGACACGGAGTTCGAATTGATCGCCGACACGCGCGAGTCGCTGTTGCAGTTCTGGGAAGACGGTTGGCGAATGCTATTCAACGCAATCGAGCCGCTCACGCCGGAAGATTTTTCGACGACGATCACCATCCGCGGCGAGCCGCATAGTGTCGTCGAGGCGATCAACCGCCAGCTCACACACTACTCGTATCACGTCGGGCAGATCGTCCTGCTCGCCAAGCACTTTAAATCGTCGGGGTGGAAGACGCTCAGCGTACCGCGAAACAAGTCGGCTGCGTTTAATCAGTTTCTAAGGGACAGACAGGATGTCGGCGGTAAGAAAGGATTGGAAATCGGGTTGGAATTTTCCGAAGACGAGAATTAAAAAGACGGGCCTGAGATCAAGCCCGTCTTATTTTCCGTCTGCAATTAGTAACTGCGGTAATTCCGGTTATTGCGTCTGTTGCCGCCGAGACGAACCCGGCTGATGACCTCGGTCCTCGTTCTTCCGTTCGCAAAATAGGTCGTGCGAATCGTTTCACGATAACGGTAGCCGTCGGCCCACCTGATGCGCGTCGTCGTAACGACTCGAGCCCGGCGATTAAATCCACGACGACGATTCGGGCCGATCTGGACATTGATCTGCGGATCTGAGTTAACCGCTTCCGTTGTTTTTGCTTCGGCCGAAGGGACGACAAAAGCAAGCATTCCCAGCATTAAAGATAATATTAATGACTTTTTCATAATCTTCCTCCCATGTTCATTTTTCCGCAAAATGCGGTCATTAATTGGACGCGCCCGGTTCGCGGGCGGTTCACCTTTTAACTGCAAAGTTATGTAAATGTACTGACTCGTTCCTTACAGATGGCAAACCGGAATAGTCGCACCATCCATGCCACCCCAACCCCCGTGTGTTATCCTTATGCCTTGCTATGAAAGGCATTTCCATCTTAGGCTCCACCGGCTCGATCGGCTGCAACACACTAAAAGTAATCGAACATCTCGGCGATTTTCGGGTCGTCGCCCTCGGTGCGGGCCGGAACATGCAGAAGCTCGCCGAACAGATCGCGCGCTTCGAGCCTGAACTGGTTTCGGTCGCAGATGCGTACTGCGCGGAGAAGCTTGAGAAAGCGCTGCACGGAGCCAATTTGCCGCGGATCGAACTAGGTTCGAAAGGATTGGAGTCAGTCGCGATGCATCCCGAGGCGGAGACGGTCGTGTCGGCCGCTGTCGGAGCGGTCGGATTTATCCCGACGCTGCGCGGGATCGAGGCCGGCAAGCGCATCGCTCTCGCTAACAAGGAGACGCTTGTCATGGCCGGAGAGTTAATGACGAAGGCAGCCGAGAGATCAGGAGCACAGATCCTTCCGGTCGATTCCGAACACAACGCTATCCACCAATGCTTGCGCGGCGAAAGAAAAGAGGAGGTACGGCGGCTGATCCTTACCGCGTCCGGCGGACCGTTTCGGACGAAGTCGAAGCAAGAGATCGAGAACGCGACTGTCCAGCAGGCCCTCGATCATCCAAATTGGAAAATGGGTGAGAAGATCACGATCGATTCGGCGACGCTCATGAACAAGGGTCTCGAGGTCATCGAAGCGAGATGGCTTTTCGGTTTCGACGCGGATCAGATCTCGGTTGTCGTCCATCCGCAGTCGGTCGTCCATTCGATGATCGAATTGGTCGATGGCTCGGTCGTTGCGCAACTTGGCGCGACCGACATGAAGCTCGCGATCCAGTACGCTCTCACTTATCCCGACCGTCGCGAAAATTCTCTAGCACCGCTCGACCTCGCACAACTTGCTGAACTTTCGTTCGAAGAACCGGACGTCGACCGCTTTCCGTGCCTCGATCTTGCTTACTACGCGCTACGGCGCGGCGGAACGACACCGACCGCATTGAACGCCGCCAACGAGGTCGCAGTCGCCGCGTTCCTCGGAGGAAAGCTGCGGTTCGCGGATATTGCCCGGCTTAACAAGTCGGTCATCGAGTCACATCAAACTACGGATGCCGACAGCCTGGAATCGATCCTTGATGCTGACCGTTCGGGGCGGCGCGCCGCCGAGCTTTTTTTGACGGCCAATGCCGCCGCAAGCGTATCGCAAGGAGTTTGACTGAGGTAAGGCCGGGTTCTAAACTTTTAGGTGACAACTTCAGCTCCGCAAAGCGGGTCTAAAGTGACGGTTTTATAAAGGATTTTTTTAATATGCCCGATATTGTTTTAGTAGTCTTAGCCGTAGTTTTTGTTCTGGGTGTCGCGATCAACATCCATGAGTTTGGCCACTTTATGGTCGCGAAGTTATTCGGAATGCGCGTCGAGGCCTATTCGTTCTTTGGTCTCGGTCCGCGGATCTGGGGATTCAAGGTCGGCCACACGGACTATCGTATCAGTGCGATCCCGCTCGGTGCCTACGTAAAACTTTACGGCGACGAAGCGACGGCGCCGCTCGAGGGCGGTGATTCGACCGAAAGTGAGAAGGTCCCCGAATCCGAGCTGTACGAGCTTCGGCCGCGCTGGCAGAAATTTCTTGTAATGCTCGGCGGGCCTTTCATGAATATCATGCTCGCTCTTGCGATACCGTTCGGTCTCGCATTGTCCTACGGTGTACCGTCGATGCCCGCACCGATCATCGGTATGGTGAGTCCGAACGGTGCAGCCGATCAGGGCGGCATCAAGGTCGGCGATCGAATCGTGAATTTTGATGGAATTGAAAATCCGACTTGGGAGAATATCCGGGACGGCGCACTGATATCTCCGGAGCGTGAATTGAGTCTGAACGTCGAACGCGGCGGACAGCGGATCCCGCTCAAGGTGACTCCGAGCAAGATCATGTTTAGCGGCAATGCGGCCGGCGACTTGGGATTAGCTCCGGACGCTGGTGTCGAGCCCGTCGAGGTCGGAACGATCGTGCCGGGAAGCCCTGCCGAAGAAGCGGGACTGAAATTAGGTGACAGACTGATCGCCTATAACGGAACGGCTGTTCGAAACGCGCAGGAGATGACGCTTCTCATCCGGGAGAATAAAGATACTCCGGCCGTTTTTTCCATCGAAAGAAGCGGGCAGCGTGTAGAGCTACCGATAGCCGCTCGAATAGCTGAGGGTGGCGTCTTCAGGATCGGCGTGGGATTCGGGACCGGTACCGTCGACACTCTGGTCCCGGTTGGTGTCGGCGGGGCGGCAGCATTCGCTTACGAAGCGAATATGCGCGTTCTTCGGCTGACGGGAAAAGTATTTGGCCAAATGTTCTCAGGCGAACGATCGGTGGCGGATGCTGGTCTCTCGGGGCCGGTCGGAATTGTCAGAACGATCGCCTCGGCCGTTAGCGGCGACCACGTATTCGCTAATTTGATGTCGCTGCTTATGGGAATAAGCTTGAGCCTGGGAGTTTTTAACTTGCTTCCGATACCGCTGCTGGACGGCGGGCAGATCATGGTTCTCGGGATCGAAAAGGTAATGTCGTGGTTTGGCCGAACACTTTCGATGGCGTGGAAAGAGCGAATTCAGCTTACAGGGCTGGCCTTTATCCTGCTGCTCATAGTGTTCGTCACGTTTTTAGATATATCGAAATTTTTCTGATTGCGACTTTTCTAACAGGGATGGAGGGGATGAAAGGGATGGTTTCTGAATCCCCTTTATCCCCTTCATCCCTGTTAAGATGTTTAGGAAGATGAAACGAGTCTCAAGAGCGGTTAAGGTTCGGGATATTCAGATCGGCGGTGGTGCGCCGGTGGTCGTGCAGTCGATGACCAAGACCGACACGACCGATGTCGACGGCACGATTCGCCAGATCGAGGAAATGGTCGAGGCAGGTTGTGAGATTGTGCGCATTGCTGTGCCGGATGATGATGCCGCGGCGGCGATGCATGAGATTCGCAAACGTACGGACGTGCCGATCGTCGCCGACATACATTTTCATTATAAACTGGCGCTGAAAGCGCTCGATGCGGGAATCGACAAACTTCGGCTTAACCCCGGCAACATCGGCCACATCGACCGTGTCCGCGAGGTCGTCCGCGCCGCGGAAGTTCAAAAAGTCCCGATTCGCATCGGCGTCAACGGCGGCTCGCTCGAAAAAGATTTGCTGGCGAAATACGGCGGCAGCGCGACGCCCGAAGCGATGGTCGAATCCGCTCTGCGCCACATTAGTATTCTCGAAT
>JBKKAS010000110.1:0-5051 GCA_046714595.1 Pyrinomonadaceae bacterium
CAGAACGAGATCTCACCTTCCTGCGTGCCGTACGGGATGATGCACATCTCGGTACGGCGGAAGTCGTAGTTGAAAAGATCCTGGAACCACATACCTGCAATGAACAGGAAGTTCCACGGGTCCTGACGACGCTTCTCGATATCTTCGGCGGTGCGGTCCGGGCCGACCTTTCCGTAATCCTTACCCGACAATCCGAACGACTTGTCGAACTTCTTAAGGATGCCGCCCAGCGTCAAGCTGTGCGGAGCTCCGTACGGGTTGTAATTCTTGAGAAGAGCGAGGCCCATCATAGCGTTCGAGAACCATTTGCCGCGGTTCGTGTCTGTGATGTGCTGCATATCGGTGACCAGACCCTGGATATTCAGGAACTGCGGCACCGGCGCCATTTCTTTTGTTTCCTTATTGACCATCACGGCCGTCCCGACACCGCAATTCTGATGGCAGCCGCATGAAACCTGTCCCCAATCGCTCTCGGGTCCGTGGACGACGTCGGCGAAATCGGCGAACGCTCCCATCAATGAAAGCGGGAACCAATCGCGCGTCGGTTCGGTAATGCCGACCTGATCCTGCACGTCGTGTGCAAGGTGGGCAAGTGTGTAACGCTGCTGCAGGCGACGCTGTTCTGTGATCAACTCGTCGCGGCCGGTAAACGATACCGGCTGGAACGCGATGAACGAGATCTTTTTCGGATTCTCCAGAGCGAACCGGATGATCGTACCGACTTGGTCGTTGTTGATGCCGTTGACCAGAGTGGTTACGAGAATGATGTCAACGCCTGCTTCGTGGAGATTGTTGATCGCACGCAGCTTGACGTCGAACAGGTTACCGATCTGGCGGTGCGAGTTGGCGTCGTTTCCGATACCGTCGAACTGCAGATAAACGAAACGTAATCCCGCTTCGGCGGCCTCGCGGCAGAACTCTTTCGATTTTGCGAACTCGATTCCGTTGGTCGCGGCCTGTACTGAGTTGTAACCGACCTTTCTTGCGTAGCGCACCGCATCGAGGAAGTAGGGCGAAAGCGTCGGCTCGCCGCCCGAATACTGCACCGACATCTGTCGCCGCGGTTTGATCTGGATAGCGTTGTCGAGAATCTCGCTGACGTCTTCCATTGAAAGCTCATGAACGAAACCGACCTGGTTGGCGTCCATAAAGCAGGGATCGCACATCATGTTGCAGCGGTTGGTAAGATCGACGGTCAACACAGCTCCGCGGCCATACTTGACCGAGGACGTGCCGTGATTGTGAAGTTTTTCGTCGTTGTGCGATTCAATGTCGCGGCCCGGGAACAGCGACTCGATGTGCTGAAGAAACTTCGAATCGATCGCCATCATGTCTTCAAAATGGCCATGCGTCGGGCAGTCTTTGATCATCCATACCTGACCATCGCGTTCAATGATCTGTGCCTTGATCTCGCCGACGTTCTCGTTGATCAGAGCCGAAACCTCGCGACTGCCGCTAAGGATCTCCTCTCGTGCTTCGATCACGCAGTTCGGACAAAGCGAATCTGTCTGTCGAGGGAAACCGAGCGTCGGTTTCGATTTTTGCCACGACTTCAGAAGCGGCTTGTCCGACCACTTGGGCGTGAACGACGGATTCGGTTTGAACTGATTGACTGACTTGATGGCGTTAAACGCGCCCTTGGCAATGTATGTCAATCCTTTTTCGAAGTGTTTTACTGGTCTCATTTTAATATCTATCCCCACACTTATAATTGCGTGTCGTAAAAAAGCTTGATTCTGTACTGAAACTTGGGTAGAGCAGCGCGAAAAGCTACTAAAAATTGAGCAATAACCATGCCTTCACTAGTGCCGGCTTATCTAACAGGTAACTCCTTTGAAAAGGGGAGTTAACTTTGCGGTTTTCGAAAGAGCCGAGTTATTCCAATGAAGCAAAATGACACAGAGGCTTCCGGGAGTGGAACAGGGGCTTTTTTGACACACGTATTAACTGTCGATGAGATCGTCGTCTGGAACGACGTTCGGATTGAGTTAAGCCATCGCTTAATGCGCCTTCGGTCAGGGACGGGCGGAGCGAGTCAAGTCGAAAAGATTCCTGTCATTATCAAGAGTTCGAAAACTTGACGGCAAACAGTTCACCATAAGTTCACTTTAAGCGCCTGATTTAACTCTTACTTGAACACCTCTCTGTCAATCTACTGCAAATAAACAGGTTAGAAATAATACAAGGTTCTTTACACGATTATTTTAATATGCTAAATTTTCAAACACTTCAAGGGAAATTGGGTCACTTGTTCGCCCGAGCAAGACTTTCAACCAAAAGCGTTGACGAAGGCAAAGTAGTCGAAAACTGTTAACAGGTAGTTCTGGTTCCAGGGTTTATATGTCCATTCGGTTCGGAACGTCCGGCTGGCGAGCGATTATAGCCGACGAGTTTACGTTTGAAAACGTTAAGCGGGTGACGGAAGCGGTTTGCAGTTATTTGACAATTGATCGTGCAGGACACGGACAGGTACTGGTTGTCGGCCACGACTCGCGATTTATGGGCGAAAAGTTTTCGTCCGTTGCCACGGAGATCGCGGCCCGAAAAGGCTTTCGCGTTTTATTGTGTCAGGGACCAACACCGACGCCTACCATATCGCATGCGATCCGCTCCACGGCAGCCTCGGGGGGGTTAAACTTTACCGCCTCGCACAATCCGCCGGAGTATCAGGGCATCAAGTTTTCGACGGCAGACGGTGCACCGGCATTGCCGGAAATAACGAAACAGATCGAGGATGCCATTCTGAGGGGGGATTCGGCAGCAGACGCGAGCGGCGGCGCAATAGAAGAGTTTAATCCTCGTTCGGCGTACCTTGACGACCTGAAGTCTAAGATCGACTTCAATGCGATCGCTGCGGCAACGCCCACACTCGCTTACGACCCTCTTTGGGGAACTGGCCGCGGGTATCTGGATAAAGTGCTTCGCGATGCAGGTTGCGACGTCGAGACCTTGCATGATTGGCGTGATGTTACATTCGGCGGCCGGTCGCCTGAACCCGGCGAGAGCCAACTTAGCGAGCTACGCGAAGTAGTAATGACAAAGGGCTTGACGCTCGGAATATCGACCGACGGCGACGGCGATAGATTTGGGATCATTGATAGAGACGGCACATTCATACTGCCGAACCAGTTGATCGCCGTGCTGACCGATTACCTCGCCGAAAGCCGCGGCTGGAAGCTGGGAGTTGCCCGGAGCGTTGCGACATCGCATTTGGTCGATCGGGTCGCACGAGAACGCGGCCTTAAAGTTTACGAAACTCCCGTTGGTTTTAAGTTCATCGGGGAATTGATAAATAAAGACGAGATCATTCTTGGCGGCGAAGAATCGGCAGGGCTTTCGATACGCGGGCACTATCCGGAAAAAGATGGCATCCTTGCCTGTCTTTTAGCCATCGAAGCGGTCACTGTACGACAAGCAAGTTTAGGTGAGCAGCTTGATGATCTTTATCAAAGAGTGGGACGTCTCGAATCCGGGCGTATCGGCGTTAAGCTAACCGAAGACGTTGCGGCGAGGTTAAAAGAAAAACTCGCTGAAGAGCCGGCCGAGATCGGCGGGCGGAAAGTTGAAAGTATTAATCGATTGGACGGCGTGAAATTCATATTCGCCGGCGACAGTTGGATGCTGATGCGTCCGTCAGGCACGGAGCCGGTAGTTCGAATTTACGCTGAGAGCGAGAGCAAGGAAGATCTGGAGGGATTGCTTGAAACGGGCCGCCGCTACTTACTCGAATAGAACGCGTCGAAGTAGTAATCGCACTACTAAGAAAGCTACGCCGTCTGTTCCTCGCTGGCTGCCGTACGGAGCAACCGCATTATTCGCCCTGGTCCTGTGCTTGACAATTAATTTCCGAGCTTTCACTGAGCTGACCACTGAGGTCCAGCAAAACGAAAGCCTGAATTCGCAGATTGAAAATGTAACGACCGAAAACCTTAACCTGCAGGAAGAGATCTACTTTTTGCAGAACGACTCTAGCGTAATTGAACGTGAGGCCCGCAAGTTCGGGTTCAAGCGACAACCGAGAGAGAAAAAAGTTTCAGTGCCGACGGATAAGTAAGCGGAGAAATTTATCAGCCGGCACAATCACCAACCAAAAAACAACTGCCTTTTGCCTATCAGCTCCGCATAGCCAACAGTAAAGCCTTCCGTAAAATTCGCGGCTCGTGTTTCCGGAACACGAGCCGCACCACTTTTTAAAGTTGCGAGTTCTTGATTTATTGTTAAGTCCCGAGTCCCGCTTCCCAAGCCCGCGAAAGACGAGCGACGACGTGGCGTTCTTTCATCAGGTTTGCGCGCGGACTCTTTCCATAACGGCTTCGAGCTCGAGCTGACCTATGTCATCGACTGCGGCGCAGATTTCCATCAACAGCCGGTCCTGAGCATTCCCGTTTTCCTTCGCAACCGAATACGGCAGATCTTCCCGGAACGTAACCATCGAGTACTTCGAGAAATAATCGGGATAGGTTTGCTCGAGCCTGGTCTCAAGTTCGCGCTTGCGCTGGAATACTGGATCCGCAACGCGGTCGCGCATTTCGTAAAAATTTTCCTCGGCCATGTCGGCGATGGCGTCGGTATTTATTTTTCTCAAGCGTCCGTATTCTTGATAAATACGCTCCCAACCGATCGCAGACAAGGACCCGCCCGCTACCGCCGGAGGTAGTGACCCGGTGCTGTGTTTTTCAATAAGCGAATCGAGCACGCGAACGTCTTCAAACGCGCAGTTCATGCCTTGTCCGTAAAATGGAACGACGGCGTGGGCCGAATCGCCCAACAGAAGTGCTTTACCGTCTATGTTCCATGGCCAGCACTTTACGGTGCCAAGCTGCCCGGTGGGGTTTTCGAAAAAATCTTCGACAAGCGTCGGCATCAGAGCAACGGCGTCGGGGAATTCACGATTGAAGAACTCAAGCAGTGTTGCTGCGTCGATGAGTTGGTCGAAGCCGCATTGAGCGGAGAGAACCCCCCCCTACCCGGGAGCCCCCGCCACCCCACCAACCGAAGGGGGGGGGGACTTGTGTGGCAAAAAAAACCTGCATGTGAAACATACGTCCAAA
>JBKKAS010000111.1:0-9791 GCA_046714595.1 Pyrinomonadaceae bacterium
GAGTATGGATATCCATACTAAACGGCTCGCCGAAAATATGTTTGCCGAGCATACCTGCTTCGCGGGCTTCGACAAGCGCGACATCCATGATGTCGATCAGATATTTGTATTCGCCGCGGGTGTAGATGTAACCGGTCGATGAACCTAGCGCATAACCCGCTATGATCATCCCTTCGATCATCGAATGCGGATCGCGCTCCATCAGGTAACGATCTTTGAAAGAGCCGGGCTCGGACTCATCGGCATTACAGACGATGTACTTTTCCTTCGGCGAATCTTTTGGCACGAACGACCATTTCATCCCGGTCGGAAAACCGGCGCCGCCGCGTCCGCGCAACGCACTCGCTTTTACTTCATCAATAATTTCGGCTGGCGACATCTTGAGTGCTTTCTTCAAGCTCTCGTATCCACCCGTTTCGCGATACACCTTCAGCGTGTGCCCATTCTCGATGTGCATCCGCTTAAGTTGTAGTGGCTCGCAGCCGATCGCTCTTATTTCCATAAACTCGATCTTCGGCGCTACTTGCGCAGTTTCTTAATGATCGCCCAGATAACCAGGACCGCCAGCAGAACCAAAACCGCGCGGCCTGTCCACTGGCCGAGCTGATACGCCGTTTGAAAAAACAACAAAGTCATTCTCTATTGGCAGGTATCTAAAATTCTATCGACCTTCTCTATCGTCAGATCCTCGTGATAATCAAACCCGATCTGCATCATCGGAGCAGTGCCGCAGCTTCCCAGACATTCGACCTTCGACACCGTGAACTTTCCATCCGCCGTCGTCTCGCCCGGATGAATTCCGAGCCTCGAGCAAATGTGATCGGTGATCTCGGGCTCACCCATGATCTTGCACGAAAGGGTTTTGCAGATCTGGATGTGATTGCGGCCGATCGGGCGAAGATTGAACATCGAGTAGAACGTCGCGGTCTCCCAAACGTCCGTCACGTCGAGGTCGAGAAACTTCGCCAGGAAATTAATTCCCGGATTATCGATCCACCCGCGTTCGCGCTGAACTACGAGCAGCAGCAGCGGTATCAACGCCGAACGCTTACGCTCCGGCGGATACTTCGCGATATGCGCGTTCATTTCCGCGATCACGTCCGGCGAAAACTCCGCGACCTCGTCCGTCTTGACGATCGTGTCTGTATAAGTTGTAGGTGTCGCAGCTGCCATTCTAGCTATCTAATTTCTGCTCGATGTCAGTTACTCTCCGTTCAATCGCGCTGATGTTCTCTCGAAGGTCCCATCCGATCTGAATCGGATCGATAAGAGAGTGAATAGCTTCGCGAATTTCCTTGATCTCCGACCTCACGCTGTTCATCTCGTCGTTCACGGAGCGTAGCTGAATCTCGACCACATTCAAACGGTTTAGTATCTCAATAATCTTTAACGTCTGCTCTGACTGGATCTCCGAAATACGATTGACGTCTTTCTGAATCGCGATCACTCTTGGGATTACATCGCCTTGTCGTCCTGAAACGACTTGAAGCGCGGACTCGAGTCTGTCAAAACGAGATGCATTCAGAGTCGCGTGGGCATTTATTTCTTTCCTCGTTTCGCCCGCCTCCTTCCGCATGTCGCGCATTTCGAGTTGCATTTCGTCAACGCGGCCAACAACCTTCTTGACAAGTCCCGTTAACTCGTCAAATCTCTCGTCGTATCTTCCTGCCATGAGGCCTCCTTTGTTTTCTGCCTCTCAACCTGTATTTGAGTACAGGTTCTCCCCGACGCGAGAATTTATCTATCTATTTCTCCAAGCACAATATCCAAACTTCCGATGACCGCAACCACATCGGCGACCATTTCGCCCTCGCACATTACGGGTAGTGCGGACAGATTCACAAAGCTCGGTCCACGGAAATGGACGCGGTCGGGCTTCGGACCACCGTTCGATTTCATGTAAACACCGAGCTCACCCTTCGACGCCTCGATCGGCATATAAACTTCTCCGGGCGGAACGTTGAATCCTTCGGCGACGATCAGGAAATGGTGGATCAACGAATCCATATGCTTTCGCATATCGTCGCGATCAGGAAGCACGACCTTCGGTGCGTCGGCTTTTATCGGGCCGGGCTTTAGACGGTCAAGCGCCTGTCGGACGATTTTATGCGACTCATAGCACTCGCGCATACGAACGCGAAAACGCGCCCACACATCACAATCCGTCTCAATCGGCACATTGAAATCGTAAGTCTCGTAACCGGTGTACGGATTATCGCGACGCAAGTCGAGATCGACGCCGCTGCCCCGCAGGCACGGACCGGTCAAACCCCAGTCGATCGCGTCCTCCGCCGATATCACGCCGATGCCCATCGTCCGGCTTTGCCACAGAGGGTTTCCCGTAACGAGCGTCTCGAACGTGTCCATCGCCTCCGGGAAATCCGCCATGAACTGATTGCAGCGACGCTCGAATCCGGCCGGCAGATCCATCATCAGACCACCGATGCGAAAATAACTCGGCGTCATTCGACCGCCCGATGCGGCCTCGATCAAATTGAGTATTTTTTCACGCTGGCGGAAGCAATAAAAGAACACAGACATCGCACCGATATCGAGCGCGTGCGTACCAAGCCAAACCATGTGCGACGCGATCCGCTGCAGCTCGCACATCAGAACGCGGATCACCTGGGCCCGCTCGGGGATCTCCAGATCAAGCAGCTTCTCGGCCGCCATCACGTACGCGAGATTGTTGCCGAGCGGATTCAAATAATCCATCCGGTCAGTGATGACGATGCCCTGTTGATATTTCTTGTACTCGAACAGCTTCTCCATTCCCGTGTGCAGGTAGCCGATGTCGGGAATGGCCTTGATGACAAGCTCGCCGTCCAGACGCAGGTCGAGCCGGAGCACGCCGTGGGTCGACGGATGTTGCGGCCCCATCGAAAGCGTCATTTCGGACTCGAGCGAATGATCGAGAACGTCAACACCGAGAATGTTTTCAACTGCAGTCATCTTTAGTGACGAGTGACGAGTGACAAGTGATAAGAGAGTTCGTCCCTCGTCACTTGTCACTTGTCACTAATTCATGCTGTACGGTTCGTAGCCGCGCAGCGGGTAATCCTTTCTCAATGCGTGTCCGTCGAAATCGCTTGGCAACAAAATGCGTCGGAGATCCGGATGGCCGTCGAATACTACACCGAACAGATCGTATGTTTCGCGCTCATGCCAGTCGGCAGTCTTCCAAAGGGTCGTGACGGTCGCGACGTGCGGGTCGTCCTCGCTCAACAAAACTTTCAGCCGCAGCCGGTTGTGATGCCTGGTCGAAAAGAGATGGTAATTGATCTCGAACCGCGGATCTTCTTCGGGTCCCCGATCCCCGCCGCAGAGATCGGCGAGCATGTCGAAGCCCTGTTCTGATTTCAGAAAGCTGCACGCGTCGACGATCAATTCGCGAGGAACGAAGACGGTGATCTCACCATGACCTTCCGCGACGTCGGCCACCCACCCGGCGTTCTTAGCCTTTAGTTTTTCGACAAACTCTTGAAGCATACAATATACAAATTTACCGCCGAGACCCGGAAGACGCAGAGAGAAGAAGAAAGAAGCTTTTTGAATCTCTGCGTCTCCGCGTCTCGGCGGTGACAAACCTTATGACGATCGCCTTTTCTCGTGACGCGACGGGATCGTGTATGGTCGCGAGACCTGCTGCTGAGCGACTTCGATCTCGGTTTCCTTTTCGAGTGCCGTACCTTCGGTCACCGGCAGGGTTCCCGGAACGATAGAGACTCGCGACTCGGGTTCGAACGTGTCACGGCGATCCTTTACCGATTCCTTCATGATCTTGTCCTGAAGCATCATGATCGCGTGCACCAGCATTTCCGGTCGCGGCGGACATCCCGGAACATAAATATCGACCGGCACGATCTTATCGACACCCTGAACGATTGCGTAGTTATCAAATACGCCGCCCGATGTCGCGCACGCGCCCATCGAGATCACCCATTTCGGTTCGGGCATTTGATCGTAAATCCGCCGGAGCACGGGTGCCATCTTTCGCGAAACACGCCCCGATACGATCATTACATCGGCCTGTCGCGGCGATGCGCGGAAGGTTTCAGCTCCAAATCGGGAAAGATCGTTTCGCGCCGAAACCGTGTTCATCATCTCGATCGCACAGCATGCAAGACCAAACGTCGCCGGCCACAGACTGCTTTTTCGCGCCCAGTTTACGACGGCGTCGAGCTTAACCGTGACGACGTCGGGCAGCGATTCGAATAATGTATTTTCTAAACCCATCTCGCGATTTTAGATTTTAGATTTTGGATGTCGAAAAACGACAGTCGAAAATCTATCATGCGGCAATCCTCGCCGGCGCAGCCTGTTCGCGGCGCTTTTTCGCCATCAACTTGGCTTCTTCTCGCGCCTCAGCGCGTGCCTGCAATCCCCAATCGAAGGTGCCCTTCTTCCAGACGTAAATATATCCGACGACCAGCGTCGCTAAAAAAACCAGGATCTCGAGAAACGCGATCGTGCCGAATGCTATTCCGCTGATCCGTTCCTGCTCGAGCAGACTCTTGAATGCAACTGCAAAGGGAATAAGAAATAGAACTTCGATATCGAACAGAAGGAATATAACGGCGACGGTGTAGAACTTTATCGAGTAACGGTCGCGTGCGGATCCGATCGGGTCTTTCCCGCACTCATACGGCATCAATTTTGTCGCCGTTCGCTTTCGCGGGCCGATCAATTGCGTTACCAAAAGTTGGCTGGCGGCAAAGCCCATCGCAACGAGGAACATGATCGCGATCGGGGCGTAATCCATCAGATTGTGTTCAGCCATTCAGTCCTCGCTAGTAAGATTCCCGCATCTCCGGGCGGACAAACAAGAGCCCAGGGTTACAAGAAATCGGGAATATCGGAACAAACTCAATCGTAAGTTAAGCGCATATACGTGTCAAGGCGATGGTTCTAGCTTCGCACGCAGTTAAAATCAAGTGATTCTATCGAAATCGGTCACGCTGTTTTCCACTTATTCATTGACCAAAATCAGCGCCGTATGTTAGATTTTTAAGTGGCGAGCCGTTCCTCACTCCACGTCCTACCCTTGCTTCCCTTGACCGATACATTGTGATTACTGGCTATAATACCGACATCGAATTCGACGGCATTACTTATCACGTACAGACCGAGGATAAAGGTTTGGCGAAGCCGATAATTCTGTCTCTCGTTTACGACCGCGGTACGATTCTCGCGAGTAAGCGACTTCCATACGACGATCTTCTGGAAGGGGAATTGGATGAAGAGCTTCTTGCCGCCCGTCTGAACCGGCAGCACAAGTTGATCTGCGCCGCTATTCAGGCCGGAAGGATTGAGGACCTTAGACAAATGACCCTTCGCGAATCGGTAGCCGTGGCAGAGGCCGGCAAGCCGTTATTCGTAGAATCGGAGCACGCCAACGGACAAGCAGCCGGTCTTCCAAAGAGCGCGCACGTGATGGGTTTGGACGAGTTGGAAGAACTTCTTTTACCCATCCCAAAACCTGTTTACGGCGGCATCCTGGACGTTCCGGTTACCCGGCCTTCGATCGAACCGGTCGCTCGGCCGGCAATCCCTCTCTCCACAGATGATGTTCTCTTGCCCGACGAAGCCGTCGAGATCGTGAGCGATATGCTCGGCAGCGAGAGGGCGGTAAATAATAAACTGAGCATCGAATTGCTCGGCGAGGCGAAATTTAAGGGCGGCGAACGGAAGAGCGTGACATTCATGGTTTGCCGCGGCACTGATAGAAAGGTCGTAAACACGGCACAGGTCATGGTAAAGATCCTTGGCTCCAGCTTCCGGCCCCTCATCTTTCACGCGGCGACCGACGAAAACGGCCTGGCGAAAGTGAATCTTCAGCTTCCGAATTTCAATTCCGGACGAGCGGCACTGCTCGCGCGGGCGGTGAGCGGCGGCGAAGAAGTCGAGTTACGCAGGGCGATCACACACGGCTGAGTTTGAACGACGCACCCGATTGAGAGAAAATTCTCAGTAGGATGAAGATCACGATCAACGGCGAAATCAGAGAGCTTGAGAACGAGGTTAATTTGAACCTGCTTCTCGAGCTTTTTTCATTGCCGTCACAGCGTATTGCCGTCGAGCTGAATCGCGAGGTCGTGCGAAAGAAGGATTGGGAAGAGACGATCGTCAAGGAAGCTGACCAAGTCGAGATAGTTCATTTCGTCGGCGGCGGCTAAGCGAGACGGGGAGAAAGGGAGAGGGGTAGAAAGGGAGACGAGGAGAACGGGAATCGGGAACTCCCCGTCTCCCTTTCTCCCCTTCTCCCCTTCTTCATTGCGTTCCCGCCGCCTTTGCGGGAAAATCGAATTCTGTTATGGCAGATCCTTTCGAATTAGCAGGGAAGCAATTTAGTTCTCGCCTCATAATTGGGACGGGAAAATATCGCTCGTTCGAAGAAATGAAAGCGGCCCATACCGCGTCCGGAGCGGCGATGGTGACCGTCGCCGTCAACCGGGTTCCACTCGACAGGAAGACAGAATCTTTTCTCGATCATCTGAATCCCGCGTTGCAGATCCTGCCGAACACTGCCGGTTGCTACGACGCTGAACATGCCATCCGCACTGCACGGCTCGCTCGTGAAGCGCTCGAGACTGATTGGGTCAAGCTCGAAGTGATCGGCGACCCTGTAACGCTCCTGCCGGACAACGAGCAAACGCTCGAGGCTGCCCGCGTTTTGATCAAGGAAGGTTTCATCGTGCTGCCATACTTTTCCGACGACCTTATCATGGCGAAGAAGCTGCTCGACGCGGGCTGTCCCGCGGTGATGCCGCTGGCGGCGCCGATCGGGTCAGGGATGGGCGTACAGAATCCGTCGAATCTTCGGATCATGCGCGAGCAATTGCCCGATGCAACGATCATCGTCGATGCGGGTGTGGGTGTGCCCTCAGATGCGGCGGTCGCGATGGAACTCGGCGCCGACGCGATCCTGATGAACACGGCGATCGCCGAAGCGGGTAATCCTGAGCAGATGGCGACCGCGATGAAACTTGCGGTTGAGGCGGGGCGACTCGCCTATCTTTCCGGACGCATGCCGAAACGGCTATACGCGTCGGCGTCGAGTCCGATCCAGGGCGCGATAAAGTAGGACGCTCTCGTCAGCCCGGCCACCGATAATCATGAGAATCCGCGTTTTATTTTTTGGGGCGACGGCAGCTTTGGTTGCCACCCGCGAAGTTGAGGCGACGATCGATGAGAGAGACTCGCCGTCAGATGTCCTGAAACGATTCGCCGCCACTCATCCGGGGCTGCGATCTCATCGATTCCTGTTTGCCGTGAATGAAGAATACGTCGCCGAGGGTTCTCCGCTAAAGGACGGTGACGAACTCGCCATCTTTACCGCAGTCTCGGGCGGCTGATTCTCAATGGACTTCTTCGAACTAACAACCGATCCGATCGACATTACCGCAGTCGCGCGGCGCGTCGTGCCGCCCGAATGCGGTGCGACGGTGACGCTGGATGGTTATGTGCGAAAGTTGACGAAAGGCCGCGAGACGCTGCATTTATTTTACGAGGCGTACGAGCCAATGGCGTTGAAAGAAATGCAGAAGTTGATCGAGCAGGCGAAGCGCGATTTTGAGATCGCGGGCGTTGGCATCGTCCATCGTCTCGGGCGCCTTGAGATCGGCGAAACAAGCGTCGTCATTTCGGTCGCGGCACCGCATCGCAAAGCTGCGTTTGCGGCGTGCGAATGGCTCATCAGAGAGTTGAAACGCACTGTGCCGATCTGGAAAAAAGAAGTCTATGCGGACGGCGAAGTATGGGTCGAGGGTGAGTCAGAACAACCTGCGGTAGCGGGTGGTTAAGATCTCAATAGGGTTCGTGTTGATTACATTCAACCACCCGCATCTTCCACCCCAACCGGGATGGCCGGCCGGGGACCCCGGGCCGGAGGCGGTTCTGACATGTTGAGCGATTCCTTCGCTGTACCGACCACTTCATCAAATAGTTTCTCCAGCTCCGGATTTGCGCCGCGAAGTCCCGCAACTACTATTTCACCCCACTCGACATACTCCAGTCTGCGCTCGACCGACCAGTCTGCGGGCGGATTTTCAACGATGTCGCGGATGTTGCTGATCTTGTCAGCAAGCTTGATCTGTTTTGCCCCGTGGGAAAGATGCGGAGCGTGTTCGATCTGCAATCGTTTGCGTTCCGTTTTTGGCAGAGACTTGTCATCGGTCAGCTCACGGACGTTCCCGGCGACGACCGGACCGAACCGCTTTTCTATCTCGTCATAGCTAACTCCGCAATCTTCGACCGTATCGTGCAGCAACGCAGCGACGAGAATGTCGACGTCGTCGATCTTGCCTACGCTCGCGACCAGGTTCGCAACCTCGAGCGGATGGTTGATGTACGGCTGGCCGTCGCTGCCTTTGCGCTTTTGATTCTTGTGCTTCTCGGCAGCAAAAGTTGCCGCGGCGAGTATCTGACCTGCGGTGTTCATATTTCAATTCTGCCGGATAAATAAAAAAGTCAACGCTTAGGCGTCGACCTGAATAGAGGAGGAAAACAGGAGAAGGCTATTTGATCACTTCGATCGTCAGCGTTTGTTGCCCGCTGATCAAGAATTCTGCCGGCGGTAGTGCAAGCTCATTCACGATCGTTTGAACGGCGGGCTTAACTCCGCCTACAGTTCGATCGTTGTTCAGGGTCGCGAGTACCGATGGCGGGAGATTCGGCATCTCGCTCGAACCGATGATTGCGCCGTTGGTAGTTCGGAAAGTTTGCAGGTACAGACGGTCCGCCAGCTTCAACTTGTTGATCGTACCGATCAAGTCCCCTAGATCGCGGGGCACGAACTGCTGCGTTGCGGCATTTTGCTGTATCTCTTTGCCGTCCGCCACGGTGATCGAAAAGATTCCGGTCGGCGTGTCTGCGGGGATATTCACCGGGATCCTCTGAACAAAGATCTTGCCCGAATTCGTTCTGGCGTAGGCCTGAACTTCCACGACCTCTCCGGCCCTGACCTGGGTCCGGTCGATCGACATTCGTTCCAGCACAGCAGTTTTGCTTCCGTCGGTCGAGTTGAGGTTTAGCGTTATCCCCGAGATCTCCAGATCGTCGAACCGGCTCTTCATTAACGCCGCGATCGGCGCCGCTACTGATGAAGCGGCGAGTTGTCCCGCCTGTCCGCCGGTAAATCTTCTTTGAATCTTCACCGTTTGATGACCCTTTATCGAGATCTCGCCGGCGATCTCAACCGTTGAGTCGCCAACAGACCTTTCCTGAGCGACGGCCGTGTTGTACACCGCGATATTCAAGAGCAGCGGCGTCAGGAAATCGTCCTTCGCAACTTCAAAATTTATTGTGTCGACCTGACCCCGACTTGTCGTCAGATTGATACGAACCGGGATCATCTTCGGGGACTGCCCGAGCTTTCCAAAGACGCCGGTCGCGCGATCTTGCGTCATTGTGCCTACCATCGAATCGGCCACCGAAAGTTTGAATGAGTTTGCGACGCTCGGGATCACTGTCACGACCGACGATTCCGACATTGGAAGGTCCGATGTGCCGAGGCTCAGGAACGGGTGCCCGAATGCATAGACCTTATCACCGTCACGCCACGTCACCGTGCCGGCCGCCGCGAGACTGTAATCACCACGCGTCAATTGCATCGAGACCGAATCGCCGCCGACCAGAGTCGTTTCGTCGGCCTTTTTCAGCGGCGAGATCGGAGCCGTTCCGCCAACGGCAGAAACCGGGATCAGTCCGGCCTGAAGAAGCTGGGTTGTAAAAGCGTTCATTGTCTCATGTGAAAAACCCGAGAAAGTCATCGGCGTCGCGATCGGTTGGAA
>JBKKAS010000112.1:0-6869 GCA_046714595.1 Pyrinomonadaceae bacterium
CCGGACACCTTGGATTTCGTCGGAGCGGCTGCCGTCCCGGAGGCGTTCATCACAGCGTTCGACGCGGTGTTCACCCAGGGGCGATTGGCGAACGGCGAGACGCTGCTCGTACACGCGGTCGGTTCAGGCGTCGGGCTCGCTGCACTGCAACTGGCGAAAGCGCTCGGCTCCAGGGTGATTGGTACTTCCAGGACAGAAGACAAGCTGGAGCGCTGTCGCGAGTTCGGCCTCGACGAAGCGATCGCGGTCACTGGAGAGCCAGACTTTTCAACGGACGTCATGAATAGAACTGGCGAGCGAGGCGTCGACGTGATTCTGGACCTCGTCGGCGGAGCTTATTTCAAATCTAATCTGCAAAGCCTCGCGACAAAAGGGCGGATGATGCTCGTCGGTTTGACGGGCGGGCGCACCGCTGAGATCGATCTCGGCGTCGCTCTGTCGAAACGAGTCACCATCATCGGCACCGTCCTTCGCGCGAGGTCGCTTGAGGAAAAAGCCGAAGCGACGCGTGAGTTTGCGCTCAATGTCGTACCGCTCCTGGCCGAGGGACGCGTCCGACCGAATGTCGACCGGGTCTTCGACGTTCACGATGTTCGTGTCGCGCACGAGTATCTGGAATCGAACGAGAGCTTCGGTAAGGTTGTGTTGAGGTTTCAGTAGTTGGAGTTTCTTCTTGAATCGGTCGCCAAAGGCGACAAACGTATAAACCCTAGGTTAGGAGTGCATATCGTTCCGACGCTGAAGGCGTCGAACAAACCGCGAATGTTGCTCGCCTTCAGCGAGCGAATTTCCCTCGGTTGATCCCCTAGGGTTACGCTCACTTCGATCGCTCACCCTAGGCTTTATAGGTTTATCGCCTTTGGCGATGGCACACGATCGTTGTATTAGCTTCATATGGAGAAACCGTCCCCGGGGGACAAGAAATAAGTTAGCCATCTTTGTAGTTCTTGTCCTTCGGACGATTCGTGGTGCGTTTTGTAATCCGTAGCCACAAAACACATGAAACAGATCGTGAGTTATCTTGGGTTGGATACTTTGCTTGCGGCCTCGTCAGTCACGATACAAAGTCCGTAAACGCCGGCCGCTACTTTCTCGCCCATTAGCTTGGCGGCTTCCGGGTAGGTTAGCCCCGACGCTTCGCAGACATCGAAAGAAACTACCGACCACTGTGGCAGATCAAGCTCGCTCAATGCGGTCTCGGTCTCTCTTTTTTCGGCTGCTTCGCTCATGACTTGTAAAAATCGTAGCACAAAGCTTTCCACATGTGGATAGATCGATTGAGCTATGCCGCTGGCGAATTGTTAGAATGAAATCAAATGGACTTCAGCGAAACGATATTCCTCACAGGCTTTCCTGGTTTTATTGCCGACCGGCTCGTTGAGCGCCTGGCGCGTCGGGACACGCAGTTTTTTCTTCTCGTCCAACCTCAATTTGTCGACAAGGCAGCGAACGCGATCCAGCGAATTGCTGGTCGAACCGGAACCCCGTTAGAAAATTTCGCCCTTATCGAAGGCGATATAACGCAGCCGGATCTCGGGATCTCGGACGACGATTTGCGGACCATCCGCGAAGAGACCACGTCGGTATTCCATCTCGCGGCTGCATACGATCTTGCGATCGATAAAGAAACTGCCACCCGCGTAAACCTTGAGGGCACCAGAAACGTCAACGAGCTTTGCCGGACGATAGCCAACTTGCGTCGGTACAACTACATTTCCACCTGCTACGTCGCCGGGAAACGAATCGGCCGCATTCTCGAAACCGAACTCGCACACAACGCCGGATTTAGAAACTTTTACGAAGAGACGAAATATTTGGCCGAGCTTGAGGTTGAAAAGCTCAAATCGACTCTGCCAGTGACCATATTTCGACCATCCGTCGTCGTCGGTGATTCGCAGACCGGCGAAACGGTAAAGTACGACGGGATTTATTATCTGATCCAATATCTTCGAAAGGCGCCCGGTCTCTTGCGGTTGATCAACGTCGGAAATAAGAATGTCCGGCTTAATCTGGTCCCGGTCGATTTTGTCGTGGATGGCATCGCGGCTCTGTCATCGCAAGACAATTCCCTCGGAAAAACCGTCGCGTTGGCGGACCCTGATCCGCTTACGACCGCTGAGCTTTTCGATGTGATCGCCCAGCTCCTCTCGAAAAAACGCTCGGCGTATACGCCGCCGCCCTCGCTTGTCGAGAAATCTCTGTTGCTTCCGTTCTCGCCTCCGATGACTGGTTTGCCGCACTCCAGTGTTCCATACTTTTTTCTTTCGCAAACTTACGATACTCACCAGGCATACGAATTACTCGACGCTCATGGTATTAAATGTCCCAGCTTTCGGGATTACGCCGCGAACTTGATCAAGTTTGTCGAAAAGCATCCGCGGCTGTAGTTGGGTCATCATAGTTGGAACATTATGAAGCGTGCCATTCATCTTCTTTTCCGTGTGCTTCCGCTTTCTTCGGTGTCTTCGGTGGTTTCTTCTCAAATCGATCAATCGAACCACGGAATACACGGAAATACACGGAGAAAGACGGAACTAAGAAACGTCGCCTGCGCTCTGGTTCCACTCCTCACGGTTTTTGTTTTTCTCATTCTGGCCTCGTCCTCATACGCACAAAGCCGTCGTGTTCCACCTCCGACCCCGACCCCCACACCCAAAGATGAAGACGCATTACGCGTCGATACTGAAGAGATAAAACTGAATGTTACGGCGTTCGATGAGAACGGCGAGTTTGTCGGCGATGTAAAGGGATCGGACCTTGTCATTACCGAGAACAATATTCTTCATCAGCCGAGCAGCGTCCGGCGGATCCCGGCCAACGTCCTGATCGTGATGGACACCGGCGGCGAGATGCGGCAGGTGAAGAGTCTGGATCAAACCAGGCGAACCGCACGAGCGATCGTCAGCGCCTTGAGGCCGGAAGATTCGATCGCTGTTTTGCAATATGGCGACACGGCAGAGATCGTGGTCGAATGGACTACGGACAAGGCCCAGGTTTCGCGGGCGATCGGTCGAACAAAATTTGGAAGACGCTCGGTCTTTGTCGACGCACTGAATCTTGCGACCGACTTTCTACTGAAAAACCCGCTCGAGAATAAGCATCTTGTCCTTATCACTGACGGGACCGACAGCGAAGGCAATCTCGCGGGAAAGAAGCGGGCAATGCAGCGCCTTCTCTCAACCGAGATAAGCGTGCACGTTCTCAGCTACGCGCAGATGGAAGCCGTGGACATCGCGCCGCGAACAAAGATGGTCACGAATTCGCCGCCGCCGAAAGCGATGCCCGACGAAGTTGCGGCACAGCTTCCGAACGGCGTTCGCGACGTCGCGACCGCGCCGAAGTTCAAGACGATCAACCTCGACCGCACGCTGTTGCGAAGGTTGAAGGCGAGAAAAACCGATCTTGAAAACAGTGAGAAGCAGCTCGAGAGCCTCGCCGAGAATACAAACGGAACGGCAATCATTCCAGAAAGCCTCGACGAAATGGTCGAGAAAACGGCGCTCGTCGCCAAGGTGATCGACGCCAGCTATGTCTTGACCTACATTCCCAAAGTGCCGGTTGCCGAAACCCGTGGAGTGGCTGAACGCAACATCGAGGTAACGTCGAAACGTCCAGGATTACTGGTCCAGGCGCGGCGAAAATTGGTCGTCAATTCCGGCAACTGACCCTCCGTATTAAGACTTTCAGCACTCCGCGCGCGTAATCCCTCGGGACCTTGTTCCGAAATTTCCCGTAACCGATCTCGAATTGAGCCCGTCCTTAAACTCGACGGCCCTTCAAAAATTTCGAAAGTCGAATGAGTAGTTATCCAACCGCGTTGCAAAACGAGAATGTAATAACCCGCGGCGACGAAGAGATCGGCGACGGCGCGGTTCGCGTCTCGCGGTCCGACCGTCACCTGGTGGAGTTGGTGCTCGCCGGCGACGAGTTCGCGTTCGAGCAGATCTTCGACCGGCATAAACGAATGGTCGCAGTTGTCGCGAGCCGCTACTTTCGCCAGCCTGATCAAATTGAGGAAATTATTCAGATCAGTTTTGCGAAGGCCTTTGTTGAACTCGCGAAATTTAAAGGTCTTCATGACCTTTCACTTCCGAGCTGGCTTTCGCGGATAACCGCCAACGCTTGTTTTGACGCGTTGAGGAACACAAAGCGGAAGCCTGAGGATCTTTGTTGCGACCTTGCCGACGGCGAGATCGAGTCCTTGATCGAACTCTCCGCGCACGCAGCGCCGGACGCCGAACAGTCGGTAACGGACCGCGATCTCGCCGGCAAGCTGTTAGCTCGCGTTGCAGCGGACGACCGGGCGCTGCTGCAGATGCTTTATGCCGAGGAGATGAGTATCGCTGAGATCGCGGGCCTCACCGGCTGGTCGCAGTCGAAAGTCAAAGTTAAGGCGTGGCGCGCGCGTAATGCGATGCGACGTGTCCTGAAGAAGTTCCTGTAACCGACGGTGCGGTAAAGCCGTCTATATTGCTGGAAATGAGTAGGCAAAACCTGAACAAGAAAAAACTGGATGAGATCGGACGGATCCTGATCAAAACGGGTTCCATGCGACGGGTCGACGTGGACAATATTGTCTCGCATCCCGAATTGTTTGATTCAGTACGGACAAGGATCGCGTTGAATGAACCGGCCGCCGTAACGCCGGCGCGGCTGCGATCAAATGCTGTCGCCCTTGCTGGGGCGGCTGTCGTCATCGCCACCGTGTTATTTGCCGTTGGTCGTTTTTCTAGCGAAACGGCGGAGCTCGCGGGACGAGAGTACCCGGCGTCGCCAATTGCCCCGCGCGTCCGGGCGTATGATTCGCCCAACAGTGTGGCGGAGCCGCTGCAGTTCACGACGGCGGCTCCGCTGGTTCCTCGGGATAGTCAGATGAGGGGCGAAAGGATCTCGGTAAAACAGATCGCAAGTACAAGGCAAAAGCGACCTGCGGCCGAAATCGCTCCGGAAGGAGAGTTTTACGCTCTCTCGTACGCCGGAGATCCTAACGAGACCGATCGGGGCGGGCGGATCATCCGCGTGGACATGCCTCGGTCAACCCTTTTTGCGATGGGCGTGAATATACCGTTGGAGAATGAAGCGGAAGTCGTCAAGACTGATCTGCTTATCGGACCCGACGGTGTAACACGCGCAATTCGCGTTGTTAGATAAATGTTTTTAGGAGAGTTTATGAAGAGCATATTTGTTTTTGTACTGCTGGTTACACTGTGTGTTTTTGCGAATGCCCAGGATGCAAAGGTCGTCACCGAGCTGGCGGCGAGCTCGGAAAAGATGATAAAGAATTCACCTTTCTCAGCCGATGCCGTGAGCGAAAGCGTGCAGGCGCTAGCCGATGGAAATCGCATCGTTCGCAATTCGTCGAGCAAACTTTATCGCAATGGCGAGGGACGCTTTCGCCGCGAGATGACGTCCGGTTCGGGCGGGATGCTTGGCTCGCTTTATAGCTATGGCCAGGGAGTCACGTTGCTCGACCCGGTCGGCGGATTTCGGTACATGATCGACCCGGACATGAAAACCACTCGTCAGATGATCTACAAGCCGCATAACGCGATCAGGGTCATCAACGGTACCGGCAAATCACTGGAAGGCGTGATCGCGGACGGCAAATTAAGAGACGAGATCAAGGTCGCTGTCGCGGCTGGCGGGAGTGGCCAGGGCGGCGTCGTGGTGTCAGAGAAGTTGAAGGAAGAGATCAGGTCCATCACCGTCACTGCGCCGGCTATCGCAGCTCGCGCGGTGAGCGGGCATGTTATGACCGAGGGGCTCACTGGCGTCGGAATGGCTTTTTCGATGGGCCAGCATCCGAAGTGGGAAACGCGAACCGAACAGCTCGGCGTCCAGAATATCGAGGGTGTCGATGCCGAGGGAACTCGGACCATCACGACTATTCCGGCCGGTGGCGTCGGCAACGAACGGCCGATAGAGATCATGTACGAAAAATGGTATTCGAGCGATTTGCAGCTCGTCGTGATGTCGAAACACAGCGATCCGCGTTTCGGCGAACAGACCTATCGTCTGACTAACATCGTTCGCACCGAACCCGACCCGTCGCTGTTCACCTTGCCGCAGGGCTACAAGCTGATCACCGAGCCATCGGGCACGTACACCATGTCGACGACACGGGCGGTAATCGCGGAAAAGGCTGCCGCGGCCCAGGCCGCACGCGGCGCTCGGGCCGCAGCGCCAGCGTCGAAAACCAAGCCCTAACGACTGTTGTAAGGCCGATGTACTCCTCCTAAAAGGGTTCAATCCTTACAATCGCGAATCCCGTCCGGTTATGCCCCGGACGGGATTTATTGTTTTCCGGCTCCGAGGTGGATGTATACTGCGGGAAATGAAAATGCTCGCGGCACACATCTTCGTTATCTTTGTCTCCTTTTCCGGGGCACAAGACGTCGCGCCGCCGGGTTGTCCGACGATAACGTTAAGCGGGCCCGCTGGAATTACGCTCCCGGGCGAGATGATGACCTTTACTGCCAAGCTGGCGGGCAACGCACCAAAGAACATCGCTTATACATGGACCGTCTCCGAAGGTAAAATCCTAAAAGGACAGGGAACGCTTACCCTCACCGTCGTCTCGCCAAAGAAAGACGAAATCACCCTTACGGCGACGATTCAAGTCAGCGGCCTAAACCCAAGCTGCGCCAATCGTGCGTCCGAAACCGTATCTCAGGTTATCGATCGCGAATATCCCCTTCTGGTGGATGAATTTCAACGTATTCCAAAACATGATCAGATTGCCCGGTTCGGATTCGCCGTCGAAGAATTGCGTAAACGTCCGTACGCAAAGATGGTGATCATCGAATATTTTCCGCGAACCTCCTCTGCTGGCGCAATCAATAAAAGACTAGCCTGGCTTTCCTACCATC